>CAZMPP010000162.1:4607-6520 GCA_964568035.1 uncultured bacterium | reverse complement strand
CTCCCGGCCCGAGAAACTTCATCAAGATATCGGGCGTCGTCCAGGCCTCGAATAAGCGCTCGGGTGAGCTGTTGAAGGCACGACGCAGTTGGAGCTGCGTTGAGGTATCGGTCACCATGGCTTTAGCTTCCTCTCTTCTTCTTATCGGCGTTGGGCGGCGTAGCCAGATAGGCTGCGAGGCGATCTAGCGTGCCGGTCCAGAAACGGCGCTGCACGTCGATCCACGACGAAGCCGCTTCGATGGCCTTTGTCTCGAGTTTGCAGCGGTGTTCGCGTCCGACGATCTCGCGCTTCAGCAGGCCCGCGCGCTCCAGCACTTTGACGTGCTTGGAGACGCCCGGCTGCGAGATCGCGAAGCCGGCCGACATCTCGCCGACCGTCATCGGTCCACGCGCCAGCCGTTCGATCATCTTTCGCCGCGTGGGATCTGAAAGGGCGGCGAAGACGCCGTCCAGGCGGGTGCTGCTTAGCATAGCCTACTCTTTACCATAAGGTTATATAACCATATAGTTAATTTGTTAGATTGTCAACGGCTCCTAGGCAGGCTTGAGGATCTCGTACTTGATGACGGTCGAACCGAAGTGCGCGGCCGGGCCGACCAGCGTCATGCCGATGCGGCGCATCACGGCAAAGGAACGTTCGTTGTGGGGGAACGCCACCGCCACGATTCGATCCAAGCCGGCGTTGAAGCCATATTGCACAAGCGCCCGCGCCGCTTCGCTCGCGTAGCCCTTTTTCCAGTGCGGCGAATCGAGAATATAGGCGACTTCGATCTCGCCGCTTTTCTCCAGCGGTCCCAAGCCGCAGTGCCCGAGAATGCTGCCCGTCTCGCGTAGAACCAGCGGATAAAAGCCGAAGCCCATCTCGTTTTCCAACTCGCGCATCCGCGCGATGATGCGGGCGGTCTGGTCGGTCGTCCAGGTTCCACCGGGGATGTTGCCGTCCATTACCTCGGCTTTGGCGAAGATCTTCGCCGCTTCTTCCACGTCATCGGGCCGCCAGCGGCGCAGAATGAGCCGCGGCGTTTCGAGCACGATCTCGTTCATCGCCCGGTCCGCACGTCTACGAATGTCCGAACATCGTAGCGAGGGCGAAGATTCCTAGAAACGCGATGATCCCGGCGAGCCAGAGCGAGAGCGACTGAGAACTCTTGCCGTACTCCATCCGGAGAGCGTGTATGCTCTGACGATAGACGACGACGGCCATGGCAAGCGCGAAGAATCCGATACAGACCAAGACGGTCCCGAACTCCTGCGGACCACCGATTCGAGCCCGCTGCCCCGGCGTCGTGGCAAAGACGTCGGTCAGCTTGTAGACGCTGAACCCAAAGGTGATGAGCGAAGTCGCGGTGCGGATCCACGCTTGCATGGTGCGTTCGTATGCAAGCAGGGTGCGATCGTAAGCAAGTTGTGTCGACTTTTCCATCGTGAACGCTTCGTCGCTGCATCTTACCAGAACTGCAGCACGAGGCCGGTTCCGATATAGTCGAACTTGAGCGCCGGAATACCGGTAAACGCATGCCCGTACTCGACGTCGATTTCGGTACGCTTGCCGAGCAGCTTTTGGATGCCGAAATCGGTGAAGGCGCGTCCGGCGTTGGCTGCGTCGATCTTTGAAACGTAGACGTATTCGGCGTAGAACTGATAGAAGTTCGGGATCTGGGCGGTCACGACGAATGATGGGATCGTCACGCCGTAACGCGCGTAGCCTGCCGTTTCCGGCGCTCCAGTCGAACCGATGCTGATGGTGGTGCCGGCCGCCATCGCCGGACTCAGGGAATACGACGCGTCGAGATTGGCCGTGTAGGTCGTGTGTCCGGCGGTCAACGCGGGCGAGCCATTAGGGGGCAGGTCCAAGCCGTCGACGGCAAACGTCCAGCGCCCCTGCAACGGGAGTTCGTACTTGAAGCCTAG
>CAZMPP010000162.1:0-4507 GCA_964568035.1 uncultured bacterium | reverse complement strand
AGCGACGGCCAGCAGCGGCGCACAGGCTGCCATTATTCGAATCGTTGCGCGCACGAAGAGCGCGTTCGCGTAGGCTGTGTGCCGTTCCCCGTGGCGGGGGAATTCTGTACGGTGCGAAACGTTTGGCTCGATGCAAGCAAACGGCGGCGCGCTGCGCCCGTTTCACTACACGATCTTCATCTATGCCAATGCCGGCGTTTTTTGCGACGGGTATATCTTGAGCAGCATCGGCCTGGCGCTCATCACATTGACGCCGCGCTTTCATCTCGACGCGCTGGCTACGGGCGTCATCGGCGGTGCCACACTCTTCGGCATTCTGGTCGGCGCTCCGCTCTTCGGTCATCTAACCGACCGCCACGGCCGGCGGATATTGATGATCGCGGATTTATGTGCGTTTGTCGTGGTGGCGATTCTGCAGATTTTTGTAACGAACGTCGGGGAGCTGATCGTCCTGCGCTTTATCCTCGGTTTGGCGATCGGTGCGGATTACCCGATTGCGACCGCGATCATCGCCGAGTTCATGCCGGCGAAGCAGCGCGGCGCGGCATTGAGCGCGATGGAGGCGGTCTGGTTTCTCGGCGCGGCCGTCGCGTATGTTGCCGGCTATGCCTTGCTGCACACGGGTGGTGATAGCTGGAAGTGGATTTTGGCGAGCCCGGCGCTCTTCGCGCTTCTCGGGCTGTTGCTGCGCGCGAGCGCGCCGGAGTCGCCGATGTGGCTGGCCGCGCGGGAAATGGGGGAGCTTGGGCGATCGTCGTTTGGGACGATCTTTGGGCCGTCGTTTCGCGGTCCGCTTGCCTTTGTCTCGGCGATGTGGCTGCTGCAAGTCGTGCCACTCTTTGCGATCTATACGTACGCGCCGACGGTTCTGGCGATGCTCGGATTTAGCAGCCAAGGCCCCGCGGGCAGCGTCGCCATTACGGCAGCGTTTGCTGTCGGTGCGTTTGCGGCGATGCCGCTGGTCGAACGTATTGGACGGCGCCCGCTCTGTATTATCGGTTTCGCGGTAGCCGCCGTTGCTTTTGGCGTGCTTCCGTTCGGCGGCGCAGGGGTTGTCGTTATTGCGTTTCTTGCTTATGCCGTCGGAATGGGCGCGGCGACCGTGCTCGAGCTCGTTTATCCCGCGGAGCTTTTTCCAACGTCCATACGAGCTTCAGCGACGGGGTTTGCGGCGGCGGTAAGCCGCGTGGGAGCATTTATCGGTACGTTCTTGCTGCCGATCGGATTATTGCGATTCGGGACGACGACGATTATTCTGGGTGCGTGCGTGTTGTCGCTGATTGGATTGGGGATTTCTCTGTTTTGGGCTCCCGAAACAAGGGGGAGGGCGATTGTATGATCTTTTCTAGAGGCTCGCCAGCGGCCGCTGCTATTATCGTTGCCTTCGCTGGTCTCGGTGCCCCGGCTGGGTGCGCGCACGTTCCTTACGCGATTTCAGGCGCCGACCGCACGCGCTTCGGCAAGAACCTCGTCACGGTGCACGTTCCGGGAAAGGCCGATCCGCTAATTCTCGGCGCTTCCGGCTGCAAGTTGTATCGCGCGAGAATCGAGCATCAAGATATCGTCGGATGGCAGGTAACGCTCGCCGCCGATTGGGGCGCGACCTATCCCGCATTTATGACGGGCTGCATGGACGAGTCGCTGGCGTGGGACGGAAAACACGTCAAGGTATATTTCTGCGCTCGCGCCATCGGTGCCGGGGGCGGGTGCACCAACGGGGGCAACTATCGCAGCCGTACGGGAGCGCGGCCGTGGCAGGTTTCGGTCGACAACGGTAAGGCTTGGATACCACTGCCGCAGTAAACGTGACGTTGTGTATATAGCGGTAGCGGCCGAACGCGCGACACGCTAGCCCAAGCGGCGCCAACGCCTGGCCTGCTCGGTCGCCGGGGAACCATCGAATGCCGTCGAAGCGTTTAGCCCTCGACCAAGCTTATTCGGAGGCGGAGTCAATGAATCGACGCATTTGCCAAGCGCTTACACTTAGCGTGGCCGCGGCATTGCTATCGGCCTGCGGCGGATCGCAAGCGGGGTCGAACCCCCTAGCTAATAGCGGAATGGCGAACGGACGCATGACACATGTCGGTTCGTGGATCCGGCCAAATACCTCCAGTCAGAACCTTGCGTATATGGCCGACGGTTCCGAAGTGGACATATACTCGTTTAACGGAAAACAGGTCGGGGCACTCAAAGGCTTCGAGGGCGTCCAGGGTCTTTGTTCTGACTCACAAGGCAACGTTTGGGTGACCTATGGTGAATCGCTATTGGAGTACGCCCACGCAGGGACGATCCCGATTGCTCAAGTTTACACGCCCTCCGCACCCTACGGCTGCGCCGTTGACCCGGTGACCGGCGACCTGGCGGTCACCGAAAACGGCGGGCAGCAAGGCAGTAACGTGGCTGTCTTCCAAGACTTTTATGGGACGCCTGAGATTTATACCGACCCCGACTTTTACGATTACTACTACTGCAGCTACGACGATCAAGGAAATCTGTTTGTAAACGGGGTGCGAGGCAGCAAATATCCCCTTGCAGAGTTGCCGAGCGGAAGCGGATCCCTTCAAACCATTACGCTTGACAAGAAAATCGAAAAGCTTGGCGGGCTCCAGTGGGACGGCGAATATCTCGCTCTCGGTGATAGCGTGGCTCACGTAGTTTACCAACTAAGTGTCGCGAGCGGTCAGGCTACGACGCAGACCACGACACATTTCAAAGGCTGGGTAGGGCGCTTTAAGTTCATCGAGCCGTTTGCCATCTATAACGGCGTCATCGTTCTTACTTTTTCAAAGAGACAGACCGGCTTTTACGAGTTTCCCGCCGGAGGTGGGAGCATTCATAGAATTCCTAACGTCACGGGCGCCAAGACCATCAGCGTTGCGCCAACCTCTAGACGGAGATGACAATGCTTGCCCGTAGACCGATTCGCTTCGCATGGCTAACCGTCGCCCTACTATTACTCGCTGCGTGTGGGAGTCCGCAAATATCTCAGCCTTTTTCACGTAGCGCTCTTCGATCTGCAATCCCGCCGAGTGGGTCGAGCGGCGACCTGATCTACGCGACGGGTTACTCAGACGCCAGCGGCAGCGAAACGTTCATGCTCTCGTATCCGCAGGGCCAACTCGTGGGAAGCATCCCCGGACCCGTTGAGGCGATGTGCTCCGACACCAACGGGAACATGTATCTGTTGTATCGCAATGCAGTGACGGAATACGCACATGGTTCAACGACATCGCTACGAACGCTGCGAATTCCGGGCGCTGAACTGTACAGTTGCTCGGTCGACCCGTCCTCGAACGATCTCGCCGTAATATTCAACTGCCCGCCTTGCGGCAATCAAAACCTTGCCATATTTCCGAATGGAAGCGGGACGCCTACAAGGTACGGTGCACCGTATGCCTATACGTCCACCTACGATAATCAAGGCAATCTCTTTTTAGGCGGCTATAGCGGTTCGGCCATTTCTGAGCTTCCCAAGGGCAGCCAAACCTTTACTACGATCACACTAAGCGAAGGTATTACCTATGTGGGCCCGATTCAGTGGGATGGGACCTACGTCACGCTTCAAGGGGGGCGCAGTCCGGCTGGGATTTACAGAATACAGGTGTCAGGCTCGACCGGGACCGTGGTTGGCGAGACGAAATTTAGCGGGTACATGCGAAACGTAGGTTACTCCTCGATCTCAGTTCAGGATGCGGCCGTAATAATGCCGTTTTCAACTCACGGCACCGAGACCAACGACCTAGGGGTCTGGAAGTATCCGCGCGGGCGCCACGCGATTAATGTAATTAAGAAGATCGGTACTGGCGACCACGGCTTTGGTTCGGTAGCCATCAGCGTAGCGCCACACTAGCGCCCGATAGCTGGTGGAGCCGGGGCCGCCGAAATGAATCCCAATACATTTTGGAAGTGGTACGCGGCAGTAGCAATAGCTTGGGGCGTGTTTAGTATAGCCCTGTTTACTTACGTCTGTTTCCATCGTGTCGCGCTGAATTACCTTGGCCACTATCTGTTGCATACTCGTCCGCTGCCTACCCGGTGATCCAACTTCACGGAGGTTCGAGCCTCGCACTACTCGTCGATCGTGTAAAGCCACCACTGCGGCGCGCCGCGGCGCGCTTCTCGATCGAAATAGACTTCGATCCGCGGGCCCTCGATGGTCTCGAGCTCGAACCAATGGCGCTTGAGATAGTTATCGCCACGGTCGCCCTTGGTGGAGCGCCACGCTCGCACGACCTTGTTTACGGTTAACGTTTTGCCTTCCCATATAAACGCAGCCGGCACCGGCGGTTCGCTTCCAGTTGCCGGCGTGACGAAGGCGTCACCCGCGGGCGCGATTGGCCGGCTGACAAATCTTCGCACGAGTCGTGCTTCGTCACATTAAGCGCATTCTCTTTATGCGAGCAAGCGGCGCATTCGTAAAGGCGGGTCGGGGAGCGTGTTGAAATAAATGATAGCGACCCGTTCGAATCAACGAGTGGCACTTCGTATTGCTCCCTGAGGCTCTTAT
>CAZMPP010000161.1:4314-6532 GCA_964568035.1 uncultured bacterium | reverse complement strand
GGGTCGGAGACGTCGCTAAAGCTCGCCGGCTCGCCGCCCAGCCGGTAACCGGTGATGATTCCCAGGGTTTCGAATCCGCTGAGCACGTCGAGCTTGGTGATGACCGCGCTGGTCAAACCGTTGAGCGCGACGGCGTAGCGCGCCGCTACGGCGTCGAGCCAGCCGCAGCGCCGCGGCCGGCCGGTGACGGTACCGAACTCGCCGCCCTGGCGGCGCATGCGTTCGCCGCGTTCGTCGAGCAGCTCGGAAGGGAATGGCCCCGCGCCGACGCGCGTGCAGTACGCCTTGAGCACGCCGATGACGTTGCCGATCGCGTTGGGCCCGATGCCCAGTCCGGTGCAGGCCCCGCCCGCAATCGTGTGCGAGCTGGTGACGAACGGATAGGTTCCATAGCCGACGTCGAGCAGCGTGCCCTGCGCGCCTTCGCAGAGCACCCGTTTACCGCGGCCGAGGCGATCGTGAATGTAGGCGACGCCGTCGACGATGTGCCCGCGAAGCCGCCGCGCCGCGTCGAGCGTCTCGCTGATCACTTGATCGGCGGCCTCCTCCTTGGCCCACAGCTTCTCCGCCAGCGGCTGCTCCTGGAGCAAGTCGTCGAAGCGTATGCCGGTCCGCGCGACGCGATCTTCGTAAGCCGGCCCGATGCCGCGTCCGGTCGTACCGATCGCGTTGCCGCCACGCTTACGCTCGCGCGCCTGGTCGCGCGTCACGTGATACGGAAAGACGACCTGCGCGCGATCCGAGATCTTGACGCGGTCGATATCCACGCCGATTGCCGCTAACGCATCGAGTTCTCCAAGCAGCGTGCTGAGGCTGATGACCGTTCCACCGCCGACGAACAAGTCGACGTTGGGATGCATGACGCCCGAGGGAACGATGCGCAACGCCAACTCGCGATCCCCGACGACGATCGAGTGCCCGGCGTTATCGCCGCCGGCAAAACGCGCGATGACGTCGTAGCGGTCGGCATAAAGATCGACGATGCGTCCCTTGCCTTCATCGCCCCACTGCAATCCAACGATAACGTCGGCCTTAGAAGCCATGCCCCGCCGACCCCGTTATTCTGAGCGGAACTCTAGGTCGCTGGTGTCGCCCATCGGAATTTGCGAGACGCCTTGAAGCTGCGTCAGCACGAACTCCGAAAAGAGCGCGTTGGGCCAACCGAAGTTTTGTCGCGTGAACTGCGCCGGGTTGTCGGGATTGAACGACTCGTGCAAAAGATGATCGCCCGGATCGCTCGCCAGCAGCTGGCCGAGCACGTCTTGTTTCTCCGAGCCGGTCGTGGCGGTCAGGCCCTCGACGATGAGCGCCAGCGGCCAGACCCAATGATCGGGCGTGTGATAGCTGCCGATCCCGCGCGCCAGTTTGCCCTGATAGAACGACGGATTATCCTGCGAGAGTAAAAAGCGGCGCGTGTTTTCGTAATAGCGATCGTTGGGCGCGGTGTAGCCCATGTACGGCGCCGCCAACAGGCTCGGAATGTTCGCGTCGTCGGTGAGAATCGCGTGGCCGAGGCCGTCGACTTCGTAGGCGTAGATGTAGCCGTACTTCGGCACCAGCACCAGGCCGTGCGTCTGGATCCCGCGCTGGACCTCGTCGCGCAGCGCGCGAGCTTCGCGGGCCTTGACCACGTTGTGATACACGCGCAACTCGATGTCGGACATATCGCCCAGCGCCACCACGGCGAACATCTCCGCGGGAATCAAGAAGTTGTAGTAACAGGCGTCGTCGGACGGGCGGAAGCCGGTCCAGATCATCCCGGTGTAGCTGACCGGGCGGCCGCGCCCGTCGTTGGGGAGTTCTTTGTGCGAGTAACGCGAGTCGCGCGGATGATTCTGCTCGCGCTGCATCGTCGAGAGCACGTTGTCGAGCATCGTCGAAAAGTCGCCGGTAAAGATCGACGAGTCGCCGGTTTGCTTCCAATAACTCCACGCCAGCGTCGTCGGATAGGCCAGCGAGTCGAGCTCGAACTTCTGCTCCCAGACGCGGTAGTCCAGGGTATAGGCGTTGGCGTACGGATCGATCTGCAGGTACTTGACCATTCGCGCGATGATGGCGCGCAGCAGGCTGCGCACGTCGGGATCGTCCTTGGCGAAAAATAAATACGGACGCGCTTGTGCGCTGGCGTCGCGCAGCCACTCGGCCGGAATGTCGCCGGTCTTGATGTAAGCGGTGCCGTCGGGCGCGTACTCGGCCAGCTTGCTCGTGTCGAGCAGCG
>CAZMPP010000161.1:0-4304 GCA_964568035.1 uncultured bacterium | reverse complement strand
CGCGGAACATCTCTTGAAGCCGCGCGTTGGAGTTGGTGTAGCCGGCGGCGGCGCGCTCGATCGACTGAAGCTCGAGTGCGAAGCTGGTGATGGGAAGGAGTGCGACAATACCCGTCGCGAGCAGCGCTAAGACGGCGCGCTTCCAACGACGCGCGAATCTCACGCGGGCCAAACTCCGTGAGCGTACAATGCCGGCAACTCCCGATAGCGTCCTAGATAGTCGAGGCCGTAGCCCACGACAAATACGTCGGGGACCTCAAAGGCCCTATACTTGATCTCGATATCGGCAATCCTGCGATGGGGCCGGTCCAAAAGGGTGCAAACGGCTAACGATGCCGGCCCTCGCTCGCGTAGGCGCTTGACCACGTACTGGAGGGTCAGCCCGGTATCCACCGTGTCGTCCACCAGAATGACGTGGCGCCCGTCCAGCGGGACGGCTAGGTCCTTTTCGAGCGCGATCCCCTCCCCGTCGCCGTAACGATTAACCGCGATAAAGTCCACGTGGCAGGGAATGCTAACCGCGCGGATGAGGTCGGCCAGAAAGGTGGCGGCCGCCGAGAGCAATCCGACCACCAGCGGGGTTTTCCCGGCGTAGTCGCGCGATATGGCTTCCCCGATCGCGGTGACGCGATCGGCGATCGCCTTGGAATCGAAGAGCGGCTCGCCGATCATGAGGCGCGCTTGGACGAACGCGAGAAAACGCGCTCGACGTCGCGGCGCGTGAAGAGCTTGACGTTAACGTTGGGGTGGTGCGAGCGCATCAGCCGGACCTTGCGGTTTTTGCGGGTGTTGCGCACCGGCTTGGCGACGGTCAGCTCGATATAAAGATCGTACTCAGGAAGATAAAAATCCGGTGTGAAAAACTCCACCGGATTGCCGAGTTCGTTCCAAACGATTGGGAAACTTTGGGGCTCGTATTCCCAGGAAAGCTGGTAAAAGTCGAAGAGCTTGGCGAGTTCGGCTTCGCTCGCGTGCGCAAAGGACGCCCGGGACATAGCCACGGACTGTCACCTACGACGCGGTCGTGGGGTTATCCCGCCGGAAAGGTCAGAACGAAACGTGCCCCGTCCGGAGATGGCTCGACGCAAACGTCACCGCCGGCACGCTGGGCGATCGCCCGCACCACGGCCAGCCCGATTCCGCGCCCGTCGCCTTCGCGCGAAGCGCGAAAACCGAAACGGAAAATGGCGTCGTAATCGCCCGGAGCAATGCCCTCGCCGTCATCTTGCACGGAGATGCTCACGCGGCGGACGTCGCGCACGCACGCAATGGTGACGCAGCCGCCGTCGCGCCCGTACTTAATGGCGTTTTGCAGTAGATTCGCTAAGGCGTGAACGCAGGCGTCGCCGTCTACGCGGATGCGGGCCGCCTCGGGAAGCCTCGTCCGAATCTTTACGCCGCGCACCGACGCAAGCGGTGCGAGCATCTCAACCACCGCCGAAATTTGCTCGACCGCGTCGCACGACGTAATCGTGGCCTGCACCGAGAGATCGAGCAACGAAAACTCGAGCATTCCGTCGATTAGGCGCCCTAGCCGCAGCGTTTCCCGCCGCACCGTCTCGAGAAAGCGTCGCACCGTGCAAGGGTCGAGCTCGTCGCCAAGCAGCGTTTCGACGTAGCCGCGTATCGAGGTCAGCGGCGTACGAAGCTCGTGCCCGAGGGTGGCGAGAACGCCGGCAAGACGCTCGCGGTTAGGGTCGCAAGAACTTATATCCAAATCCATGGACCGTTCGCACCAACGGCGGAAGCTGCCACGGGTCTTCGATCTTGGCGCGCAGGCGATGCACGTGCACGTCGATCGTGCGTTCGTCGCCGTTGAAATCGAAGCCCCAGACGCGCTGCAAGAGCCAATCGCGCGAGAGCGCGATGCCGGCGTTGCCGGCCAGTTCCATCAGCAACGCAAACTCCCGCGGCTTGAGTTTGACGTCGTTACCGTCGACGCGCGCTTCGCGTGCCGCCTCGTCGATCTCGAGGCGCCCGAAGCGCATCACCGGCCCGGGCTCGGGAACGGGGCGCCCGCAACGGCGCAGGATCGCCTTGACCCGCACCACCAGCTCGCGCGGAGAGAACGGCTTGGCCAGATAGTCGTCGGCGCCAAGTTCAAAAGCCAGGACGCGATCGATCTCCTCGCAGCGGGCGGTGACCATGACGATCGGAATGCTGCGCCCCTCGCGACGCAACGTGCGCGCCACGTCGTACCCATCGATACCCGGCAGCGCGACGTCGAGCACCAGCATATCCGCCGCTCCGCGAGCGCGGCGGAGTGCGGCGTGACCGTCACCGACGCCGCTGACGGTGAAACCTTCGCGCTCGAGATGGTGCGTCAGCAACTCTTGAGTGGCGACGTCGTCTTCGGCAACGAGAATCGTGCGCGACGGCATGCGGGATGGGGTGCCCGCGGCCGGCGCTAGTGAGACGCGGTGGCGACCGCCTCCCACTTGGCCGTGTTAACACCCTTGACGAGCAGCCACACGGTCAGCGCAATCTCGCCCAGCCCGTCGAGCGCCAGGACGTAGGTGTTGACGGCATTGCCGATCGGCGGAGCGATAAAGAGCCCGAAGCTGTTCGCCAGCAGCGCCGCACCGGAGATCGCGATCAGCACGCCGACGGTCCGCGGCATGAACGTCGATTTGAAGATGAGCCAACCCAGCAGCAAACAATAGCAACCGAAAAAGATCAACGCGACGAGTAAGCCTTGCTGGTGAAGCTTGAGAAAAAATAACGCCATCGCTTGGAGCTGAGGGCCGTTGAAGACGCTGAGGTAGCTGGCGCCTTTGAGCAGCAAGAGCGGCGCAATGTGCGCGACGGCACTCGCCGCGCCGATCGCCGATCCGACGAGACTGAAGAGCACAGAGAGCAGCGCCACCGGACGATTTACCGGCTTGAGCAGCTCGTAAAGCAGCAGCGTCACGACGACGTAGGCCGCTCCACCAACGAGATCGGCGGCGAAGCCGAGCCGAAAGAGCGTCTCCGAGGCGAGAATATTTTGGGCCGTGGCGGCGGCGTCGTTCGGCACGATCAGCCTTCCGCGGACGCCGATTTCAGCAAAGAGCCCGCCGAGGATGGTCACCACGTAAAAGACGCCCGCCGTTCGGGCGAGGCGAAGCGGAGACATCCCGCGATGTGATGGTGTCATGCCCGCTCTACGAACGGGCAAGCTCGCTTGTTTCGCCCGCCAGAGGTCCGAATTGCGCGGCGTGCTCGCGGAGCACGCGGTAGATCGTCGCCGCCGGGAAGCCGAGCCGCTCGAGGCGCCGCGCCGCCGACGGATAACCGATGGCCGGAAGCTTCGTCAAAAGGCGCTCGAAGGCGGCGGCGCAGCGCGAGCCTTCGTCGTGTTCCAGCGCGGCGACCGCAGCCGTCGCGGCCTCGCCGTCGATGCCTTTGGCGACGAGCTCGCCGACGAGCCGGCCGTTACCGACCGGCTTACGTTTGCCCTCGACATAGAGCCGCGCGTAAAGCCGGTCGTCGAGAAAACCCTCGCGCTTACAGCGCTCAACCGCCTCGCGCGCGACGTCATCGTCGAATCCCTTGCGCTCGAGATGCAGCCACAACCGCGCCTCCGTGCACCGCTGCCGCGCCAAAAACGCTAGCGCGACACTATACGCTCTCATCTCACCGTGGGCGTGTCACCCTTCGGCTCGCTGCGCTCGCTCAGGGATGACAGCTCGCCTGGCCCTTCGACTTCGCTCGCTGCGCTCGCTACGCTCAGGATGACACCTCTACGGCCGCGGGGGCTTTTCCATTAGTGGAGGCTACCTTTGTGAGCGCTTCGCGGATCTTGCCTTCGATCTCCACGGCGACATCGAGGTGTTCCTCGAGGAACGCCTTGGCATTTTCGCGTCCTTGGCCGATGCGCTGCTCGCCGTAGGTGTACCACGAACCGCTCTTGCCGACGATGTTTTGATCGAGCGCGACGTCGAGAATCGAGCCCATCTTCGAGATGCCGTGCCCGTAGGTAATGTCGAACTCGGCCTGCCGGAATGGCGGCGCGACTTTGTTCTTGACAACTTTGACGCGCGTGCGCGTTCCCACCACGTCTTGGCCGACTTTGATCGCTTCGAGTTTGCGGACGTCGAGGCGAATCGAGGCATAGAACTTGAGCGCGCGGCCGCCCGAGGTCGTCTCGGGATTGCCGAACATGACGCCGACCTTTTCGCGAAGCTGGTTGATGAAAATCATCACCGTCTTGCTGCGGGAGATCGCGGCGGTGAGCTTGCGCAGGGCCTGCGACATCAGCCGCGCCTGGAGGCCGACGTGCGAGTCGCCCATGTCCCCCTCCAGTTCGGCACGCGTTACCAGCG
>CAZMPP010000160.1:0-6546 GCA_964568035.1 uncultured bacterium | reverse complement strand
GCGATCCTTGTCCTCTGCGGCCGCCGCCACGCTCCTGGCGAGCACCGTTGCCGCCTGCGCCGGGCAGTCTGGCTCGGCGATTCCGAACAATCCGCAAGCCACGGTTGGCAGCTCGCTGCGCGACCAGGCGCGCGTCCCAAAATCACACTTCAAAAGCGTCGAGTACACGCAAGGCATCACACCGAACAGCATGCCGCGCGGCATTACCTCGGGTTTTCCTCAAGTGATGTGGTTCACGCAACCCGGCTCCAACCAAATCGGGCGCATCAGCAAAAACGGCGCGGTAAAGGAGTTCACCGCCTCGCCTAACGTCGTCAACAACATCGTGACCGGCCGAGACGGCAACATTTGGTTCACTCAGGGCGGCAGCGACACCATTGTCCGCATGACGCCGAAGGGTAAGCTCACCACGTACACGGTCGGCAACGAAGCCTATGGGCCGTTCGACATCTGCAACGGCGGGGACGGTAACCTGTGGTTTACGTTCCGCTCGCCGAGTACCAATGCAATCGGGCGCATCACGTCTTCCGGCGCGGTAACGCTCTTCACCAACGGGCTCTCCCCGGGCGATATCGCCGTGCACGACATCACGGAAGGTCCCGACGGCAACGTCTGGTTCACCGAGGAGTTTAACAACCGCATTGGGTCAATCACGCCTTCGGGCACCATCACCGAATATACTGCCGGCATCAGCGCCAACGCCGGACTCACCGACATTACCGCGGGCCCTGACGGCGCGCTCTGGTTTGCCGAGAACTCCGCCAATCAGATCGGCCGCATTACTACCGGCGGCGCGGTGACCGAGTATGCACAGGGAATCTCGCCGGCGGCCGGCCCCGGATCGATTACGTCGGCGTCGGGTTATCTCTGGTTTACCGAGAGTGCCTACAGTCAGGTGGGGCGCGTAAGCGCTAGCGGTGCCATCACCGAGTACTCCATACCGGCCGCTCTCGGCTCCGACATCGCTGCGGGACCAAACGGAACGCTGTGGATTACCGACTACAACGGTAACGGCGTCGTTAAGGCTACACCCTAAGGCTTATTCGGTGCGGCGGGAGGCAGCCACAAGCGCCGCCAGTTGGGCGCGCGAGGTGAGGCCGAGCTTGGCATAAATCGACGTCAAATACTTCTCGACCGTCTTTTCGCCAATAGAGAGTGCGTCGGCCACGGCTCGGTTCGCCTTCCCCGACGCCACCTGCAACGCGAGCTCGCGCTCGCGCGGCGTGAGCGCTCCAAGCGGCGACGCTTGGGCGCTCGCGTTTTCGCCGAACTCCATTCGCCGCAGCTCGCCGGCCGCGCCGCACCGTTTATAGATCGCAATGGCACGGCGTGTTTCTCCCGCCATCTCGAGGGCGCGAGCTTCAAGTAGCGGCCATCCAATCGCGGCAAAGCGTTGCGCCGCGTCAAGCGCGCTTGGGAGCATAGCCGGCGCGTCGACGAAGGCGAGCAAGGCTTTGTTGATGCGATCGCCTGGGGGCCGGGACGCGCCTTCGAGCAGTGGCCGCTGTTCCCCGGCGAGCTCGGGCAGCAGCGTCGCGAGGGCAACGATCGGCAGCGCCATGCCGTGCGCGATGGTTAGCGATTCGGCCACGCGTCCGAGCAGTCCGCGCGCTTCGCCGATTCGCTTCGTCGCTACGAAGCCCATCGCGTTCGCCGCCGCAACGCGCGTTTGCGTCGCCGTGAACGGACCGTTTCCAGCGTCGGCAAGCAGCGACTCATCGAGATGGCGGGCTAGCAGGGCGTCGTCACCGAGGGCGATTGCCAGTGGTATCCCAACCTGCGCCAGCATCGCCCGGATGAGAAAACGATCCGACGCCGGCATCGACTCGACGAGGCGCCGCGCTTCGCCGAGATTACCGGCGTAAAACTCGACTTGCGCGAGGAAGATTGCTTGGTCCTCAAAGTGCAGCGTCTGCGCCAGCTCGCCGGCGACGCGGTGATGTTCGCGTGCGAGCTCGGTTTCGCCCAGCGCTAGCGCTTGATCGGCGAAGTTGGAGTGCGCTACCTGGAGCGGTCCGGGATGGGCGGCCGCTTCGTAAAAGGCGATCCCGCGCTCAAAGTGCGCGCGCCATGTCTCGGGTTCGCCCCGCACCGCGTGCAGTTCGCTGGCGCAGAGGTAGTACTCGCCGGTCGACTCGGCGGTGGGATCGAGCGCAGCGGCGTCGATGGCTTGCAGCGCTTCCCACGCTTCCTCCAGATGCGAGTCGCGCACCAGTGTCATTGCCAAGCGTGTTTGCAGGCGAGAGTGAAGCGCCGCATCGCGTTGGGCGAGCGGCAATGTCTCGCGCAGTAAGGAAATCGCACGTGCTCGGCGTCCGCTGTCGAAGAGATGGCCGGCCATCAGCGCTCGGCTGCGCACGACCTCGGCGGTCTCGCCCAACTCGAGATGCAGCGCGACGGCGCGTTCGTACAGCGCAAGACCGGCCGCGAGATCACCGGCAAAGATTCGCGCGCGTGCCGTTTTCGCCCAAACGCGAGCTCGCGCGACGGCGTCGCCGCCAAACCCTTCGGCGGCGTGCTGATAAAAGACCGCAGAATCGTCGTAGGCAAAGACCGTTATGGCTGAATCGCCCGCTCGCTCGTAATACTGCGCAGCTTGATCGCGGCGATCGGCCTGCCAAAAATGATGGGCAAGCGCTTCCGGCTCGCTCGCCGTCCCGTTTGGCGAGGCTTTGAGATACTCGGCGATGCGCAAATGAAGAGGGCGTACCGAGGCCGGCGGCATCTCACTATAAATTGCGTCGCGCGTCAGCGCGTGGCGAAAGCGATACTTACCCGCGGCCGCATCGACGACGTCGAGAAGCTGCAGCCCGCACAAACGCTCGAGCATCGGCCGCATTGCCGACGAGCCTCCGCCGAAGATTTCAGCGATCTGCACTACGTGGAAGTCACGGCCGAAGACCGAGGCGTTACGCAATAAAGCGCGTTCTTCGTCGCTGCACTCTTGCAGCCGTTCGGCAACCAGCGCATGCAGCGAGAGCGGGAGCGCAGCGGCATCTGAAGGTAACCCAGCGCGTTGCGCGTCGACGGCCGTGCGCAGCAACTCCTCGGCAAAGAGCGGATTACCGTCAGACCTCGCGCGCACGGCGTGCAGCACCGGTGCGGGCAGCTTCGCTACACCCTCAGTTGCCAGCGCCATCAGCCGGTCGAGTTCGCGATCGGCAAAGCGCGACAGCCCCACGACGGAGACGGCCGGTTCGCGCACCAGTTGCCCGAACCACTTGAACAGCGCATGGCTGGGGACGACCTCGTTTTCGCGATAGGTCGCAATGAAGAGCAATCGCTGCCGCTCCGCCCGCCGCACGAGCAGAAGCAGCGTTTGCATCAAATCGAGGTCGGCCCAGTGTAAGTCCTCGATGATCGCGACGGTCGTGCGTTTGGCGGCGACGCGCTCGAAGGTCGCAGCGATGCGATCGAGCCGTTCGCTCTTGCTGGAACCGGCGAGCTCGGCGGAGCGGGGGTGCGCGATCTGTTCGAGTACTTCCAGCATTGGCCCGAGCGGCTGCTGCGCGAACTCACGGCACGCGCTCGCGGCAACGATCGACGTATGGCGGTTCAGCCGTTCCCGCAGCTCGCGCACCAGTCGCGACTTTCCAATACCGGGCTCACCGGCGATCAAGGCCAGGCCGCCGTGTCCGTCCCCGGCTTGCCTCCGCCGATGCAGGAGGTGCTCGAGTTCCTCCCCACGACCGACGAACGCGCCGCAGACAATGCGCGTGGAAATCATCCTTCGCGCATTATTTTACGGCGTCAGCGCAAAGACCGTTCCGTACGGGTGGCTCGAGGGTCCACTGGTCGCGGTTCCGTAGAGCACGCCGTTCATCATCACCAGGCCCGACGCGGGGACGCCACCGTCGCTGTAACCGATGAAGGTGTACAGCGCGCGCTCCCTACCGTCGGAGGTTGCTTCGAAGATGGTGCCGCGGTTATAGAGTCCCCCGTAGGTTGTCGTGCCGTAGAGTTTGCCGTTATAGACGACAAGTTGGCAGGCCGGGCTCCTCCCGTCCGGCCCGGAGCCGAAGTCGTGAATGACCCGCTCTTTACCGCCGAGTGTGATGCTGAAGATCGTCCCGCCGTTATACTGGCCGCCGTTTGCCGTCGTGCCGTAGAACACGCCGTTCAGTAGAACGAGGCCCGCGGAGGGGTTTCTTCCGTCGCCGGCTTCGCCGAACTCGTGCAGCACGGTTTCGCTGCCCGACGTCGTCAACCGCATCACGATTCCCGGAGACTTCTTTGCGCGGCCGCCGTCATTCGCGGTGCCGTAGAATGCACCGTGCAACGCAACGAGATTGCCGTTGGGCAATCCGCCGTAGCGATCGCGGGTAAAAGCGCGCAGTGCCGTCTCTTCGCCCGACTGCGTAACTTTGAAGAACGTCGAGCCGGTTAGGCCGTACAGCACGCCCGTGAGATTGGTGAGGCCGCCGACGGGAGCCGCGCCGTCGGAGCCGCCTTTGAAGTCGTAGATCCAGACCATGGTGCCGTCCGCGCGGATCGCAAAGATGGTGCCGCTCTTGTGCGCTCCTCCGTACTTCGTTGCGCCGTAGAGCGTATCACCAACTGCTAGAAGCGATCCCATTGGAGCGCGGCCATCGCCTCTAAAGCTGTGAAGCACGGTCTCGTTGCCATCGGGCGTCATGCTGAAGACAATTCCGTGCCCGTACTTCCCTCCGCCCGCGGTCGTGCCGTACAACATGCCGTTGCGCGCAAGCAGCGCGCCCGACGGTCCCAGGCCGTCGCTCCCGCCAAAGACAAAGATCGTCGCGAATTTAGCGCGGCCGGCCGCCGTCGGCTGCTCGAAGGAAATACCGGTTACCGGTAGTGCATCCGACGTATCCAGTGGCGAACACGCGGCGAGAATCGCCGCGAGCGCCGAAAGCGCCGCGATGCGCCCGATCATAGCCGCGCTAGTTAGCTACGGGCTTGGTGACGGACTTGGCGGCGGCCCGAGGAGTGCCGAGATTCCGTTCACTTCGCTCACCGTCTGCTTTACGGCCGTGTCGAGATCGCTCTGCTTTTTGGTCGCAATGGCCGCAGCAATTTTCGGAAAGGCGACACTGGCATAGCCGTTCGCCGAATAGGCGACTAAGTCGAGCCGCTGCGCCGCTTGCAGCGCCTTGGCGTCGTTTGGCGGCTGCGAACCGTCGTCATAAGCGCCGGCCGCTTCTTTAAAGGTAAGAATAGCCGCGTCCAGGTCGGGGCCGAGCGTCAAGCCGGCTTGCGTCGCCGATTTCGTGAGCGTCGCAACGGCGGCGTCGAGCGATTTTGCGTAGGGCGTGAAATGATACGGAATACTCGTCGCATCGGCGAGGCGAATCGCGATCAGGCCCACCGTTTGTGCGATAGTGCGATGGTGCACGAAGCCGGGATCGGCAAAGAGCTCGGCGTAGCGGAAGTCGTCGTAGGTCGAGTGGTACGTGCCGAACGCTCCTCCGTAACCCATGTTGACGATCGGCGTTCCGAGCGCGTAGATAAACGGTTCGTAATCGGAGCCACCCGACGGATCGGAGACCTTGGGATTACTGATGTTCAAAACGCTCTGCACCGCCGGGACGACCATCGGTGTGAGCGCGCCGGCAATAGCAGCCCGGAAGTGCGGACCGGCCGCCGACTCGTCGACGTTGATGTAGGCGATGCAGCCGCGCGTCAGCTCGTCGCGATGCTGGCGCACGTACTCGGCCGAGCCAAGCTCGCCGATTTCCTCGCCGTCCCAAGCGGCGATGCGAATGGTGCGAACCGGCTTCCAGCCCGTTTTTTGCAGCGCACCTAAACCGCGCGCGACTTCGAGCAGTGTCGAGATGCCCGAGCCGTCGTCGGTTACTCCGTACACCCATCCGTCGCGGTGGCCGCCGAGGATAATGGACTGCGCCGAGTCGACGCCGGTCACTTCACCGATCGTGTTCCACAGCGTCGTGCGGCGCGAGTTCATCTCGACGTAGAGATGCACCAGCGCGTTGGCGCCGTGCATGTTGGCGAGCAACTTCTGAGCCGTATAGAGCGTCACCGGCAGCGTTGGAATGTGCAGCGGTACGTTATCGTCGCCCATCACGTCGCCGCGCTGCACCGCGCCGGGCGGCCGATTGGGGCCGTTGGGGTAGGCGCGCCCAGGCGCTTCGTCCTTCGGCGAGTTATAGAAAATGACGCCGGCCGCACCCCGCTGTTGCGCACGCGCGGCGAGGTTGCCGCGGTACTCGGCGCCGTAACGAATCAGCGCGATATTGCCGTGGATGTTGACGCCGCTGCTCTCTAAGCGCGCGTAGTCCGCGTCGAGGCCCCGCCCCGCATCGAATAGGTGCGCGCGCACGTCGCCGTCGCCGCTGCCCGCGTTGAACGGCAGTCCTATACCGGAGCGCGAGCCGCTCGGATCGGCGGCAATCGCGGGATCGGCTAAGTTGAAAGTCACGGCGGGCGACGTCATCAGTTGAAGCTGCAGCGTCTTGGGGGTGTAGACGACCGCAGGAAACGATTCGATGCGCGCGGTGAGTCCGAGCGCCGCCAGACGATCGCGCATCCAGATCGCCATCTGACGATCGCCCGGCGTTCCCGGAT
>CAZMPP010000159.1:0-6621 GCA_964568035.1 uncultured bacterium | reverse complement strand
GCCGCAGCGATCCGCCGCAACATGGCTACGACCTGCTCGGCGCTTATGCCGAGCCGTTCCCATTTGTCGGTAATCTGCACGGCGACGCGGTCGTCGCGTTGCGGCTCGCGCTCGAGAATCAAAGGGCGCAACTCGGTGGTTTCGCGCGTCGGATGTTCGTCGGGAATGAGGGGCCGGCCAAGTGCAAAGAGCACTTGACACTCGTGCGGCGCGCGGCGATCGAGCCCCGCGCTGCGATAGATCGTCGACGTTAGAAAGCGGCGCGACCACAAGCTCTTGAGCGGCTTGCCGAGCGAATCGGCGAAACCGATGCGAACCGGAGCGCGGATCGCGCCGGCCAGACGATAGCCGGCCGGATCTTCGGTCGCCACCAATACGTGAGAGTATTGCTTTGCCGCCAGCTCGGCGCCGAGTCCGGCAATGGCCGCGCGATTGGAACGGGAGCTGCAGCGTAATAGCACGTTCCCTACGATTGCCTCGCGCAGCGCTCGCGTGGCAAAGATACCGCCGTTCGCCGGTTGGAGCAGCACGTCCACGGGTATTGCGTGGTGTCGCAGCGCAGCCAGCAGCGGCGTCAGAGCGAGCGCGTCCCCGATTCCGTCGAGGCGGATGATGAGCACCGACGGTGAAACCCTGCCCATGCCCGCTCCTTCGCAACGGCAAATCCGCGTCGCCTGCTTGCCGTGATCTCCAACGACAACATCGTCACGTTCGATCGGCTCGACGGCTATCGCACCCTGCGAAGTTTTGGTTATGTTTCGGGCACCGCGTCGCGACCCCGTAACCGGCTGCGATCCACTTTTCGCAGCCTCGGCATGCTGATCGGGCTGGCCAGCGCGGAGTTTCTCAGCGACGCCGAACAGCTGCGCAGCGACGCGCTCCAAGCGTTACGCCGCCGTGCCGACGCGCTCGGCGCCAATGCCGTGATCGGCCTGCAGTTCTTCGTCTCCGAGGGAGATGACGGATCTTGCGAAGTCGTCGCTTTCGGCCAAGCGGTCGCGGTGGCCGCAGACGCGGGCGCGCCATGAACGATTCGGTACGCGCCGAGCGGGAGCGCCTGCTGTCGGAGGCATCGATAGCCGCCAACGCTTGCCGGCGTTGCCCGATCGGATACGAGCGCCGTCATAACGTTTACGGAGAAGGCGATCCTTGCGCGCGGTTGATGGTCGTCGGCGAAGGTCCGGGCGAAACCGAAGACGAGCTCGGCCGCCCCTTCGTCGGGCGCGCCGGTCAGCTGCTCGACCGCATGATCGCCGCGATCGGTCTTCTGCGTGAGGATGTTTACATTTGTAATACGGTCAAGTGCCGCCCGACGCTGCCCGGACCCAACGGTCTGCGCAATCGCGCGCCCGAGCCGCAAGAGATGGAGAACTGCCGCCCGTTCCTCGACGAGCAAATCGGCATCATCGCGCCGTCGGTGATTCTTGCGCTCGGCGCGCCGGCGGCGAAGTCGTTCCTGGGGCGCGATTTTCAGATTACGCGGATGCGAGGCCGATGGTACATCGGCCCCCTCGACATTCCGCTGATGGTGACGTTCCATCCGGCCTACGTTTTGCGGCAGACCGGCGGACAGATCGACGGCGTCAAGCGGCTGGTTTGGAACGACCTCAAGGCCGTGCGCACAAAGCTGGACGAGCCGCCGGTCGAGGTCGTCGAGCAGATCGAAGTCCACCAAGCCGGGCTCTTCGAAAGCCGATGACCGCCGAACAAATATGGCTGCGAGAGGTCGTGGCGCGGGCCGGCTTTGCCGATGCCGACGATTTTGCGCGGGAGTACGACTTGCGACCGTATCGCCTTCATCAGCTCTATCGCGCCGCCGCAAAGGAGCTGCTCGGCAGTCCCGACGACGTGACCACGCTGCCGAAGGAGTTGCGCGCGGCGCTGCGCGAGCGAGGCGTCGCTTTTTCGGCAATCGAGCCGGTGACGATCCAGCGTTCCCGCGACGGCCAAACGATCAAAGGACTCTTTAAACTCGCCGACGGCAAAGAGGTTGAAGCTGTGTTGATGGAGCATCACGGCGGCCGCACCACGCTCTGCATCTCTTCGCAGGCGGGCTGTGCCTTCGCGTGCGCATTTTGTTCCACCGGACAAGCCGGATTCAATCGCAATTTGAGCGCCGGTGAGATTTTCGACCAAGTCTGGTTCTTTGCACGCGAGCTGGCCGCGCGTGACAAGCGCATCACCAATATCGTGTTCATGGGAATGGGCGAGCCGTTTCACAACTACGATTCGGTGATGGAGGCGGTGGCGTTGCTCAACGACCCGCAGGGCTTCGGGCTCGGGCATCGGCACATCACGATTTCGACGGTCGGCTTAGTCGATAAGATCGATCGGTTCGCGGACGAGCACGTGCAGGTCAACCTGGCGATCTCGCTGCACGCTCCGACCGACGAGCTGCGCTCGCGGATGATGCCGGTAAACCGCCGTTTTCCGATTCCGGAGCTGATGGCTGCGTGCGAGCGGTACGTCGAGAAGACGAACCGTAAAGTTTTCTTCGAGTACGTGATGCTCGAGGACGTCAACGACGACGCCGAGAGTGCCCACGCGCTCACCGGGCTGATGCGGGGCCATCTTTACCACGTCAATCTCATCCCGTACAACAGCACGCCCGACGCACCATACGCCGCGACCTCGGAACGCCGCATCTGGGATTTTGCGGCGATCCTCGACGCCGCGGGCGTTCCCGTTACCGTCCGTCAAAACATGGGCCGCGATATCGCCGCCGCCTGCGGGCAACTCAGAGCAGAAACGCAGCCTAAGGCGCACATGAATTAACTCGTCGAAAGAAACAAGGCGCCGCATTACTGCGGCGCCTTGCGCGTTTCGATGTGTCTGCGGGCTTGATACTCGGCCAGCCTACCACAGCTAAGACGGCTTCGCAACAGGTTCTCACGTGTCGCGGCTGGAGCGCCCGGGAATCGAACCCGGAGCTGCACGGTGTATCAAACCCGCAGTCGACACCATCGAAGCGCCCCAGCTCCGTTCCATCACCCGGTTCAGCTCCACGGGCATTGTGGCTGGAGCGCCTGGGAGTCGAACCCGGAGCTGCCTGGTGTATCATGCTTCCGCTCAGCGGCAATGAGGGAACTCCACGCCAAGCTCGCGCAGAAGAAGTAATGGGGGCTGCACGAACCGATCGATTCGGCGCAGGGTTGAATAGGTAATGGCGACTTGGAACGACGTGAGGCGATACGCGATGGCGTTGCCGGGAGCTACCGAAGAGGTTTCGTCAAGCGGAAAGCGCGAGTGGCGCGTCAACAAGAAGCTCTTCACCTGGGAGCGACCACTTCGCAAGGGCGATCTCGAAGCGCTCGGCGATGCCGCCCCGAGCGGGCCGATCTTGGCGATCTCGACCGCCGATCTCGAGATGAAAGAGGCGCTCATCGGCAGTAACCCGCGGGTTTACTTCACCACGCCGCACTTTGACGGCTATGCTGCGGTACTAATCCGTCTCGATAAGATCGCATCCAAGGAACTCAAGGACGTCATCGTCGAGGCGTGGCTGACGCGCGCACCCAAACGTACCGCGGCCGCCTTCTTGAAGGAACGGCGATAACGGCGGGGTTTCCAGGCCAGACCGATAAACTAGCGAGCGAAATGGAGACGGCGGCTTCGGTTCAACGAGTCACGATGGAGGAAATTACCGCGCTGGCTAAGCGCCGCGGCTTTATCTTCCAATCGAGCGAGATTTACGGCGGCATCAACGGCTTCTGGGACTATGGGCCCCTGGGCGCGGTTCTCAAGCGCAACGTGAAAGACGCCTGGTGGCGCGATACCGTCGAGCTGCGCAACGACGTCGTGGCGTTCGATTCGTCCATCGTGATGCACCCTCACGTTTGGAAGGCTTCGGGGCACGTCGACGCCTTTCACGACGTCATGGTCGACTGCAAGGTTTGCAAGCACCGTTTTCGTGCCGACCACCTAGCCAACCGCACCCAGTGCCCCGATTGCGGCAGCCGCGACTCCTTTACCGAGCCGCGCAATTTCAACCTGATGATGCGCACCTCGATTGGGCCGATGGAGGACACTTCCGCGGCCGCGTACCTGCGCCCGGAGACGGCTCAGGGCATCTTCGTCAACTTCAAAAATATCTATCAGAGTGCGCGCAAGCGTCCGCCCTTTGGCGTGGCGCAGATCGGAAAGTCGTTTCGTAACGAGATCACGCCGGGCAACTTTACCTATCGCTCGCGCGAGTTCGAACAAGCCGAGCTCGAGTATTTCGTTCCCGACGACGGCAAAGATATGGACGCCTTTCGCGAGTGGGTCGATCGGCGCAAGGCTTGGTATGCAAGTTACGGCATCGCCTCCGAGCGGCTACGTTTCTACGAACTCACCGACGCCGAGCGCCCGCACTACGCGAAGGCCGGCATCGACGTCGAGTATCTCTTCCCGTGGGGCTGGGGCGAGCTCGAGTCGATCGCGCATCGTGGCACCTACGACCTCGAAGCGCACATGAAGCTCTCCGGGAAAGACTTGCGATTCTTCGACGAAGCGAGCAAGACGCATTACACCCCTCTTTTGATCGAGAGCTCGGCCGGTATGGACCGGACGACGCTCACCTTTATGATCGACGCCTGCGAGCGCGAGCGCAGCGTCGACCCCAACGGCAAGGAGACGGAGCGCACCGTCTTGCGCTTCCATCCGGAGATCGCGCCCGTTCAAGTGGCCGTCTTTTCGCTGGCTCGCAACAAGCCCGAACTGGTCGAACGTGCGGTGGGCATCGAGGCGGCGCTACGCCCCGTCTTCCGGACGCAGTACGACGAGGGTAACATCGGCCAGCTTTACCGCCGGCAAGACGAGATCGGTACTCCGTTCTGCGTCACGGTCGACTACGAGACGCTCGGCGACGGCACGGTGACGGTCCGTTCGCGGGATTCGATGCACCAGGAGCGCGTCGCGTCCGAGGGTCTGGCCGCCTACGTGCGAGAACGCTTCTGAATGAAGTACGTCTACTTCTTTGAGGAAGGCGAGGCGCTTCGCGATCCTAGCCGCCCGAACGCGCTCAAGGAGCTGCTCGGCGGTAAGGGGGCCGGGCTGGCCGAGATGACCGCCGCTGGTCTGCCCGTGCCTTCGGGCTTTACCATCACCACCGAAGCGTGCCTGAAGTTTTACGATGCCGGCCGCGTCTTCCCCGAGGGCCTGCACGAGCAAATCGACGTCGCGATGAGCGCGCTCGAAAAACGAACCGGCAAAGGCTTTGGCTCGGTCGAAAATCCGCTGCTGGTGTCCGTGCGCAGCGGCGCTCGCGTCTCGATGCCCGGAATGATGGACACGATCTTGAATCTCGGGCTTAACGATCGCACCGTCGACGCGCTCGCCAAACTCACGTCAAACGACCGCTTTGCCTGGGATGCCTATCGCCGCTTTATCGCGATGTACTCCAACGTCGTCTTGGGGATCTCGAAAGACCACTTCGAAGAGCCCATCGACGAGGCAAAGAAGAAGCTTCGCGTCGCAACCGATGCCGAGATCGACGCGGCGACGTGGAAGAATCTGGTCGACCGATTCAAAGCGATCGTCCGCGACCGGCTCAAGCGCGAGTTTCCACAGGACGTTCGGGAACAGCTCAACGGCGCGATCGAGGCGGTCTTTGATTCCTGGCACTCCAAGCGTGCCGTAGATTATCGGCGCTTCAACAAGATACCCGACGACTGGGGAACCGCCGTCAACGTGATGGAGATGGTTTTCGGGAACATGGGCGAGGATTCCGGAACGGGCGTCGCCTTCACGCGCAACCCCAACACCGGCGAACGCGCGCTCTTCGGCGAATATCTCACCAACGCACAGGGTGAAGACGTCGTGGCCGGGATCCGCACGCCGGAGAAGATCGCCGACTTGGCGCGGCATCAGCCGCAAGTGTACGCGCAGTTCCAAGAGATCGCCAACCGCCTCGAGCGGCACTATCGCGACGTGCAGGATCTCGAGTTCACGGTCGAGCGCGGCAAGCTTTTCATGCTGCAGACGCGCAACGCCAAACGTACCGCGGAAGCCGCCGTCAGAATTGCTCTCGATCTCGTCAACGAAGGCCTCATAGACAAACGCCGCGCCATTGCGATGGTGCCGGCTTCGTCGCTCGACCAGCTCTTCCACGCGCGCATCGATCCCAACGAAACGCTCGAGGTAGTCTGCAAGGGTCTCAATGCTTCACCCGGCGCAGCCGCCGGCCAGGTGGTCTTCTCGGCCGACGATGCCGTGACGTGGAAAGAGAACGGCCTAAAGACGATCCTCGTGCGTAACGAGACGACGCCCGACGACGTCCATGGAATGATAGCCGCCGAGGGCGTGCTCACCGCTAAGGGTGGTGCGACGTCGCACGCGGCGGTCGTTGCGCGCGGCATGGGTAAGCCGTGCGTGGCGGGATGCGACGCGCTGCAGATCGATCGCGGCGCCAAGACGGCCAGTCTCGATGGCCGGTCGCTTCAAGAAGGCGATTGGATCACCATCGACGGCACGACCGGAAACGTCGCGATCGGCGAGCTGGCGTTGATTCCACCGCCATCCGAACTACCGCAATGGCTCTCGACGTTTCTCTCTTGGGCCGACGAGCTGCGCCGGATGCAGGTCTGGGCCAACGCCGACACGCCCGAGGACGCGGCCAAGGCGCGGCAGCTCGGCGCGCAA
>CAZMPP010000158.1:1573-6652 GCA_964568035.1 uncultured bacterium | reverse complement strand
CGGTGTAGAGCGAGAGATACGGATGCTGCAGGTAGCCGTTGAAATAGTTGGGGATCGTTAGATCGCGGCGGTAAACGTCGAGCACCGACGGAAACGCGTCCATGTCGGTGATGATCGGACGCTCGGGCGTGCGAACGATGCTGCCGTTCTCGCGGTAAGCCAAGCCGTCGATCTCGCTCAGCGGCTTGCCGGCGGCGACGTCAACGCATGTATAATCGAACTCGCCGACGCTCACCCAGTCGACCGCGGGCGCACCGCGCAGCGATTGCTCGGGCAACACGCCGACGTGCGCCCCGACCATGCCGATCAAAACGTCGGGATTCTCTTCCTTTAGACGCGCGGCGAAGCGCGCGTCGTTGTTGAACGACGGCGTGCTCGTGTGCATGACGATCGAATCGTACTCTTTCGCCAGCGGCGCGACCTGATCGACGGACAGATCGTCGGGCGGCGCGTCGATGAGCTTGCTTCCCGGTACCATCGCCGCCGGCTGTGCCAGCCAGGTGGGGTACCAAAACGAGCGCACCTCGCGGCGGCACTGGTAACGCGACCCTGCACCGCCGTCGTAGCCTTCGAAAGTGGGCGGATTCAGGAACAGGGTCTTACGCGCGTCAGGCATTCAGTCGTTATCCTCCGGCCTCCACGGTTTTCTGCGTGGCCTGCAAAGCCTTCTGCCGGAAGGAGGTGCCTCTCGGATTAGGCGCCGGGACCGATGCCGATTCGGTCGAGCTTTACGCCGTTGGTTTCAATGCGAAAGAGCCACGTCACCAGTGCGCCCAGCAACGAAGCCACGATGAGCAAGCCGAGCAGCGCGCGCGTTCCGATGCCGGTAAGGAGTATCGGGAAAAGAAAGGCCGTAAGTACCGCGCCCAGCTTGGCAAATGCCGCGGCAAAGCCGGCTCCAACACCGCGGATCGGCGTCGGGAAGACTTCGCCGGCAAGCAGGTACGTTTGCGCGTTGGGCCCGAGGTTGGTCATGAAGTCGAAGAGCATGAAGCCGGCAAAGATCAGCGCGATCTGCGTGTGGCCGGCGAAGCTCGTCGAGAGCGCCGCCAAAAATAGGCCGGCGGCGCAGCCGATAAAGCCGGCGATCTGCAGTTTGATGCGCCCGACGCGATCGGCGAGCAGCACCGCGCAGAGAATTCCCAAGATCAGCAGCGAGCTAATCGCTGCCGAACCCTTCGCCGCGAGAATGTCGTCGGTAATGATGTCGGCCGTGCTGCGCACGTGATCGATCGGCGAACCGAAAGCGACGGCGAGAATCGTCGGCGTAAAGATGCCGATGCCATAGGTCGCCAGATCTTGTAAGAACCACGGGACCGAGGCCAGGATCGTGGCGCGCCGATTGTGCGGATCGCTGAAGAGCGCCGCCAGGCGCGAGCCACGGTGCAAATCGAGATGCCGTTCGTGCGGCACCTCCAAGGCGACGCTGCTCGGGTAGCGCGGTTGACGCAGCAGTAATCGGGAAACGGCGCGTTCGGCCGGGAGCAACTCGCCGCGCGACCACAACCAGTTGGCGCTTTCGATGATCGAGAATCGTCCGATCGTGACCGCGATCGCCGGAATCAGCGCCGTAGCGAACATCCATCGCCAGGCTTCGATCGTCGGATTGTGGCGCAGCACGAGAAAACCAACCCCGGTGCCGGCCAGCGCGCCGACGGCTTGAAACGCGAAGGCACCCAGCACCAGCCGTCCACGGCTCGTGCTGGCGATGTTCTCGGAGATGATCAGATGCGCCGTCGGATAGTCGCATCCCAGCGCCAGCCCGAGTCCGAAGAGCGAGCAGATCAGCACGACGACGTTGTTCGCCAGCGTTACCATCGTCAGGAACACGACGAAGATAATCATCTCGACGACGAACATGCGCTTGCGCCCGAAATGATCGGCCAGACCACCGAGGACGATGGCGCCGATGAGGATGCCGAAGAGCGTTGCCGCAGTGACCAGGCCGTTCTGCGCCGCACCGATGCCAAACTCGCGTGAGATCAACGGAAGCGCGACGCCGGTCATGAAAACGACGAAACCTTCGAAGAACTTACCAGCGGCGGCGAGGCTCCAAATGCGCCATTGCATCGCCGTCATCGGCGCCGTGGAAACTGCGGTGCCGTCGGCCCACGCCGGCTGCTCGTCGATGTAGTCTTGTACCGATGGCACGAGCCGAGCGTTCGGTAGGCTCCGCACACGAGCCTGGCGCGAACGCTTCGCCTACATCGCGCTCAGTGCGGAACGCACGTTAGGGAAGCGGCGGAACCCGGAGTACCGCATCGTTACCGTACCCGAGCCCGCAAAAAGGGCATAGCTGCCGCTGTACTGATGAACCTCTTGCGTAACGGCCCAGTATCCGAGCAGCACTTGAGAACGCCGGTCGTTGATTTCGCCGGACTTCGCGTGCGGCGGTAGGAGGTTCGGGTGATAGGTATATGCGACCACGTTGCCGGCGCCGTCGTAAGTGAACGTACCGCTGCCATGTCCCTGATCGTTCACGCTCGAGCTAAAGGCGATCGTTTGAGCGCCTGCACTTCGATAGCTGTACGCGCCGAAGTTGCGCGGATCGAAAGGCGGCGCGAAGGCCCTCCCGGGCTGTGGGTGCCCCCAGGCCTGCTCCGCGGCGGTACGGTCCGCAGTCGAGGCCGGTTTTCCGTCGATCGTGTAGTTCAGAATACGCACTTTAACGACGGTTCCGTTGTTGTAGACGCCCTCCAGCGCCAGCTCTTCATGACGGCGCCGGAAGCCGGCATGCACGTCAAAGGTCCGCTGCATGCGAAATCCGACCACGCCGTGCGAGGTCGCCCGATAGCGTTGCGCCACCTGCGTCAAAGCAGGTGGCGCATCGGTGGTCACGCTCATTTAGGGCCGAAGAACGACGCGATTCGCGATGAACGTTCCGTTGCTGTAGTAGCCTACCAGGGCCACGTGCTCGCCGGGTGACGGCGTCGCGCCGGTCGGTCGAATCACGGTACCGTTCTTGAGGTCGACGGTCTGCACGTTGCCGTTGCGCCGCATGACGGTCAAGCGATATGGCGTGAAGTTCGCGACGGTCCCCAGCATCACGTGGTGCTTATCGTAGTGATTCTGATTCCATTCCGGCTGCCACGTGTCGTACATCGGCTCGCCGTTCGGACCGTAGCCATAGTCCTGGGCCGACGAGGGCAGCGGGGCCGCGGCGCCGGCCAGCATGAGGGCTGCTGCCGTCACGGATAACATTGCTGCGTAGAATTTCACGGTAGTAGAACTCCTTTTGCGAGGTTTGAAAAGCGGCGTGTTTTTCATACCCCTGGAGTTCGGAGCTCTAACTGCCGAATCGAGGGAGCGGTGCGATGCTCACCCGATTCTAAGAGGCATTCCCCACGTACATATAGTGGTCGGGAAGATCCAGCGTGAAGATACGGTTCTGCCAAAACGAGTTACCGACCGTACAGTCGTAAATAACGTTGGCAAACGTAACGGCCGGCTGCTGAATCATCGAGCCCGGGTCGCCTTGCAATGCGATCGACGTCAGGTGCGCGGCGACCTTATCGCCGGCCGGCAGCGTGACGCCGAGACGATGTGCCAGCGTCTTATCGATGGTTATGCCCGCTGCGCCGGTGTCGATCTCGCATAGCCCCGACTGGCCGTTGCCGAAATCGAAGCGCGCGAAGAGCCCCAGTGCGATTCCCAAATCGTCTTGCAGGATCAGCGGAACGCGAGTTCCGGCGCGCGCGCGTTCGGGAAACGTCTGCGCATCCTCGATAATCAGGTTGTGGTTTCGAAAATCGAAGGTCGCCGTAATATTGCGAAAGGCGGTCGCCGCGATCAGGCCTTGTACGCCCATCGTGTCGAGTCCGTTCCAAATGCCGACGTGCGGTGCGTCGAAGACGACGTTGCCGGACGTCAGCGAGTTGACCGTGCCGACCGGGAGATCGACGCGATCGCCGCTGAGACGCAGGCTAACGTATTTGCCGCTCACCACGACGTAGCGCGCGCCGAGCGCCGAGGAGAGCACGTCGACGCCGGCACCGGTATCGACGAGCATTGGAACGGGGGCGGCGCCGTTGACCGACGCCTGAATTTGCACCAGGCTGCCGCTGCCGTCGGTGAAGGGAATGGTATCGACTGCGCGAGCCGCGGGCGACGATGCGCAGATCGCCGCCGCTGACAGTAAAGCAGCGGCGGCGATCCCCGATTTATGCACGGAGGTTTTAAAAGGCTCCGATGCCGTTGGGCGTACCGAGCCCCGTGGGACCATCCCAGCCGGCTCCGGCCTTGCAGAGCGGTGCTCCGCAGTTGCCGTTACTTCCCGAGGTAACGTCGTTCAGACTCGACGTGTGCGAGTACAGATTACCCGGGTTGTTCGTGCTGGTGTTGCCCGCGAGCGCGAAGACCGAAGCCGTGATCGGCGTTGCCACCGACGTGCCGCCGAATACCAGCCATCCCGACTCATGATACGAATCGTAGACCGCGACGCCGGTGCTCGGATTGGCGACGGCCGACGAATCGGCTTCTGCGCGCTTGGTGCAGCCGGTGCTCAGCCCGCTTTGGAAGCTGGGCTTCGAGTAGACGCGGCTGCAACCGCTGCCGGCTCCAGACCACGCCGATTCGGTACGCGGCGAGATCTTGGTCAGGCTGGTTCCGCCGACGCCGATAACGGCAGGCAGAATCGCCGGCCACTGCGCGGTACGATTATATCCGCTGTCGCCGGTTGCCGCGGTGATCGCCACGCCCGGGACGTTGTAGTAGCTGTCGTATGCAGTAGAGCCTTCATTGCCGCTCCAGCTGTTGCTCACGTAGTTGGCGTGGGCGGTGGCATACTTCTCGGCGGTCGTCAGACTGCTGGTCGTTGCCGAGGCTGCTTCGACCAAGATGATGTGACAGTTGGGGCAGATTGCCGACACCATGTCGACGTCGAGCGACTCTTCTTCCGCCCAGCCCGCGTTTGCAGTGCTGCCTTGCTTGACTTTGCTAAAGCATCCGTTGGCCGTCGTACAAGCGGACAAGCCGTATTGCGAGCGATACACACCGAGATCCGTCTCGGCATTGGGATCGTCGTACGCATCGACGATAGCCACCGTCTGGCCGCCGCCGTTCTGCGAGCTATAGCTCGTA
>CAZMPP010000158.1:0-1563 GCA_964568035.1 uncultured bacterium | reverse complement strand
CCGGAAGGCGTCGCCGGGCGAAGCATGCCTTTGATGTCCGTGCGGACCAAGGCTAAGCAACGGGCCGAACCTGCGGGAGCCGGACCGCAAACCGATACGGCGGGACCCGCGGAGGGCCACAATCCAAGTTGTGCCGCAGTCGGATGTAACGACCGCGCCGCAGAGGCTCCGGAACCGCTCGCTCCGGACCCGCCCGGCAGCGACCCCGTGGTACCGCTGCACGCCGTGAGAGCAGTAACCAGAGTGAGTGAGAGTAGAGTAGAAATACGCATGGTATACAAAGCTCCTTTCGCAGCCGGAAATGCGACAATCGTCGCTATTTTCCCTGCGCGCAAAGTCGCAGATTCGGCAGGCTGCGGGGATGCCGAAGGCGCATTGGCACAGAGCTTGCCCGTATCGATTTGAGGAGGATACACGTGGGAAAATCTCGTGCGTTCATCGCACTCGCGGCCGCCGTTGCCATCGCCGGCTGCAATAGCACCAGCACGACGCCGATCGGGCCGACGCCCGCACCGACGCACAAGATTCAGCACGTCATCATTCTGCTGCAGGAAAACCGCAGCTTCGATAACCTTTTCGCCGGATTCCCCGGCGCCGATACCGTTCTCGAAGGCCCGTGCGAGAAGTCTAAGTGGTGCACGACGGGAACGGCAAAGCTAAAACAAATTACGTTGGAGAGCACGGGGCAACTGGGCCAGGGGAAAGACATCGACCATAGCCATCACGGCTTCGAGATCGAGTACAACCACGGCAAGATGGACGGGTTCAGTAAGATTCGGGAAGGCGCCGCAGGTTTCGGAAAGCCGGCCAAGCTCTATCCGTACGCGTACGTCGAGCGCTCCGAAACCAAAGCCTATTGGGATTTTGCCAAACAATACGCGCTCGCGGACAAGATGTTCTTCACCGATACGGCCTCGAGCTTTATTGCGCACCAGATGATCATCTCCGGCACCGTGCGCCTCAACGATCACGAATCGCTGACGGATCAGCCCAACCAGGATCCCTGGGGATGCGACGCGCCGCCGGGCACGATTACCGCGGTGATTTATACAAACGGTAAAGTAAACGAGTTCGGCGGCCCGTTTCCGTGCTTCCACCAATACGGGACGATCGCCGATCTGCTCGACGCCAAGGGCGTTTCTTGGAAATTCTACGTCTCGAGCATAACGAAGCAGCCTCAGGAGTTTTCGGGCTACGTTTGGAACGGCTTCGACGCCATTAAAAAAATCCGCTACGGTCCCGATTGGAAGAACAACATCAGTTCTCCCAATACCAACGTTATCAGTGACCTAAAAAACGGCAGCCTGCCTTCCGTCTCTTGGGTAATTCCGACGCTCGCCGCATCGGATCACCCGGCCAGTGGCTGCAATCACGGACCGCGTTGGATTACCACCGTTCTCAATGCGGTCGGCAATAGCCAGTACTGGAAAGACACGGCGGTCATCTTAGCCTGGGATGATTGGGGTGGCTTCTACGACAACGCCACGCCGCCGCAGATTAACTACACGAGCCTGGGATTCCGCGTTCCGGCGATCGTTATCTCGCCGTACGCAAAGCCAGGGC
>CAZMPP010000157.1:0-6664 GCA_964568035.1 uncultured bacterium | reverse complement strand
TCGAGGCGTCCATCGGTCGCGAGCGTGTTGTAAAAGGCGATCGCCGGGCGGTCAGCGTGCCATGGCATGTCCCGTTCGCCTTGCGGAAAGCGCACCATGCCGTTGATTGCCCGCGCATCCTCGCGCAAGATGCTGCGCACGCCGGAACGTGTGGCTTCCACTCCAACGTCGTCGTTGAGACCTTTGATCGAACGTTCCACGGCATCGAGTTTCGACGGATTGAGATCGAGGACGTCGAACGCTGCCGCCGGCCCGAAGTGCGCTAGGCCGCCCGCATCGTATTTCGTGCGCATGACGTCGTTGACGACGGACTTCGCCATCGAAATCGGATCGCGTTCGTTGGCGGCGATCGAATGAGCGACGTCGCTCGGGACGCCGGGCGCGAGCATCGTCTCCGGACTGGCGGCGAGATATCGTACGCCGGCGTGCGAAAGGGCGTCTGCGAAGCCGAGAGTGTCCATCAAGCACTGGTTCGCGACGACGCCGTCGACGGAACGGCCGGCGTCTTCCGGATGAGCGGCGGCGTGTATTGCGATACCGTCGGCGACTGCCCGCGCAATGTCGGGCATCGACATGACGCTGCCGTCGGCCGTCTCCAAGCCTCCGCCGTCACCACCCCCGTGGTCGACCAACTCCACCCAGGTCTGTTTCGCGCCGTTTGCCTGCGCGTTATCGAGCGTTAGCGCGACAAACTCCGCCAAATTCTTTTCATCGCTCATGTCGTGGGGCGCACCGTCGTGAGCTTGGCCGATACCGCCGTCGGCGATGACGTATTGCTCGGTGCGCAGGTCGCCCGATTCGATCGCGTCCCCGCCGGCATGAAGCCGGGTCGTATCTTCCACGGTGAACTCGAGGCGCGAGTCGGCCGCGCTCGTTCGCAAGGCTTGCGTGAGGGTAGATTCCTGAATCGCGTCGAGGTTGTTATCGCCGTCGCGATAGATGCCGAACTCCAGCGAGCGGCGGGCGGGCGAAACGGAAATGGTCTGCAGCATGAGGCCTCCTGACGGGTTGTGTCAGGGCTTCTACTGCGACGAGGCGGCCGCGTGTCTAGGCCGGGGGCGCCTGGACTCCGGCCGTCGCGTAGAGCGCACGGGTATCGTACATCACGCCGCCCTTGATCGTGGTCGTTACGTTGCGCAGCTGCGAGACGTTCTCCAGCGGGTTGCCGCGCACCAGAATCATGTCGGCCTGTTTTCCCGTCTCGATCGAACCCAGCGCGTCGTCCATCTTCATGACGCGAGCCGGAACGATGGTCGCCGATTGCAGCACCGCCGGCGGCGGAAGGCCGGCCTGCGCGTAGAGCTCCAGCTCGTGAATCAAGTCGAAGCCCGGCAAGATGTCGTCGGTGCCGGCGACGATGCGGATGCCGTTTTGGTAAAGCAGCGCCACCATCTCGAGATACGCCTTCGCCGAAGCGCGATACTTGGCGTCGAGTCCCGGGCCCATCGGCAATCCGCCGGTCGTCAGCGTCCGCCGCACTTGCGCCGGGAGCCATTCCGCGATTTCGCCGAAGCCGGTCGATTCGATGTCGCCCGTGCGCGTCATCGTATCGCTGTAGAAGATTCCAACCGTTGGATCGCTGACGATATCTTTACTCTTGAGCAGCGAGATGAAATCTTTGACCGCCTGGCTCTGCAGATCGATCGTACCGGCGCGCTGTGCCGTTGCCGTCAAGCGTACCGGCGTCTGCGTCTCGTCCTTCACGTCGGGCATGAAATTCAAGAAGAGAAAGTTGACGTGCTGGATCTCGTCAAACCCTTCGTTTACCGCGTCCTGCGCCAGCATTCCCGAGGGAATGTGGCCGCTGACGCGCATGCCCTGCGCGTGCGCTTCCTTCACGATCACCGGCACGAGCTGGGGACTCATCGAGCTGTAGATCTTGATCTGTACCGCTCCGGTCTTTTTCCACGAACGTACTTGCTCGACGGCCTCGCCCGGCGTGCCGGTCGTCGTGCCGATCGGCGCGGTGTACTTGCCGGTGCCGTCCATTAATCCGGCAATGATGACGCGCGGACCGATCAGCTCGCCGGCGGCGAACTGCGCTTGCGTCTTGGCGATATACTCCGGTGCGTTGCCGGGATCGCGAATCGTGGTGACGCCTTCGGCCAATAGGCGCGGACCGAAGCTGGCGTCGAGATGCATGTGCGAGTTCCACAGCCCCGGCAACAGCGTCTGGCCGCTACCGTCGATGCGGCGCGCGTCGCTGGGAACGATCGCCTCGGGGCCACCAACGGCGACGATGTTCTCGCCGGAAATGACGACCGTTGCATTCGGCACCAGCTTTGAGCCGGGGGAATCGAAGAGCGTGACGCCGGTTATCGCGATTGCCGTTGCGGAGCGTTGCGGGAGCGTACGCGCAATCTGCCGGCCGAGCTCGGCCGTGCGCTCGTTTTGCGCGTCGAGCAACTGAGGCAGCGCGGCCTTCCAGCCGCTGCGAATGACGGCGCCCCAAAGGCTTCCCGACATAAAAAGCTCGGCGTTCTCATCGAGCCAAAGCGGTGTGGGTGAGAAATCCAGACCCGTCGCTTGGTACATGGTGACCCGTGCGCTCTTTCCGCCGCTGGAAACGGTGAGCGTCTTGACCTTCGAGACTTGGGTTGAACCACTGGGCCAGAGTTGCACCGTCGCATTCGGGGCGCGCATTGCCGCGCGCACCATGACCGCGCCCTCTTCCGGCGTGCCGTCCATGCTGGGGTAAAATCGCGGCGGCGTGTTGGAGTGGGTCTCGTTTTCGGCGGCATTCGTCCACGTCGCCTTACCATCGCGGACGGCAAAACGCTCGTTGACCGTCACCTTCAGATAGTTGTAGCCGGTGGTGTGAAGGGCGGAGATCAGCCCCGTGCCGTCCACGGCGATCGTGCTGCGCACCTTCGGTCCCCGCCCACGGTCGGTGAACTCGAAACGCACCTGGCGCGAACCATCGGGCATCCGCACGGTCGTCTGCGATCCCTTGACCACTCCCGACGATACGTAGTCATATTGCAGCGTCTCCCCGGCGAGCTTGGCGGCGACCCATCCCGGCGACGCCCAGGCGAGCGCCGCGGCGGAGCCGACACCGGCCAGCCAGGTGCGGCGGCGCATCGGCTGCTCTCCGGCCATGCAGCGATGGATGCCGTTCTCGAGCGGCAGACCGAAAAGCATTGCGTTGCGTTGGATTCGGCAGGTGCACATGAAGCGCCAGTTCGCCGCCCGCCGCAGCATTCGATTCCTACGAAACGCATATCGGTCGTGAAGCCGGCTCGCTATGCTCGAACGGTCGACATGAGACATTTGCCGCCCGGCTCGCACCTTCGAACAACCGTTCGAAATGTAGCGCCGGCCTTTCGGGAAACTACCGCCTCGTGATTGCAGATCACGATATCCTGATTATGGGCGCGGGCCTAGCCGGCATGCGGGCCGCGCTGGAAGCGGCGCGCGCCGGCGCCAATGTCGCCATCGTTACCAAAGTCCACCCCATCCGCAGCCACTCGAGCGCCGCGCAGGGCGGCATCAACGCCGCCATCTCCGAGGACGACACGTGGGAGTCGCACGCCTTCGACACGGTCAAAGGCAGCGATTACCTCGCCGATCAGGACGCCGTCGAGGTGATGTGCCGCGAGGCCCCCTCCGACATCATCGAGTTCGAGCACATGGGCGTCATCTTTTATCGCAACGAGGAGGGTAAGCTTGGCCGCCGCGCCTTCGGCGGGGCGTCCCTGGCGCGCACCTACTTCGTCGGCGATATCACCGGCCAGGCGCTGCTGGTAACGCTCTACGACCAGATTCTCAAGGCGGGCGTCAAAGTTTACGAAGAGTGGTTCGCCACCGCGCTCCATATGGAAGATGGTGCCTGCCGCGGGCTCATCGCGCTGGAGATGGTCACCGGCGAGCTGCATCTTTTGCGCTCCAAGGCGGTCATCGTAGCCAGCGGCGGCCTGGGGCGACTCTACGAGCCCAGCACCAATGCGCTGATCTGCACCGGCGACGGTTACTCGCTAGCCTATCGGGCCGGCGCGCCGCTGATGGATATGGCGATGGTGCAGTACCATCCGACGACGCTCGCCGGCAGCGGTTTCCTCATGACCGAAGCGGCGCGGGGCGAAGGCGCCTATTTGCTCAACTCCGAGGGCGACCGCTTCATGAAAAAGTACGCGCCCAACAAGATGGAGCTGGCCGCGCGCGACGTTACGTCGCGTGCCGAAGCGACCGAGATCGCCGAAGGGCGCGGCATTGACGGCAACGTTCTGCTCGACCTGCGCCACCTCGGACGCGACGTCATCCTCAAGAAACTCCCGCAGATTCACGAGATGGCCCTCGACTATCTCGACATCGACATGATCGAACAGCCCGTTCCGGTCCGTCCGGGCATGCACTATCAGATGGGCGGAATCCAGACCAACGTCGACGGCGCTACCAAAGTTCCGGGAATCTATGCGGCCGGCGAAGTGGCCTGCGTGAGCGTGCACGGCGGAAATCGCCTGGGCGCCAACTCGCTGCTCGACACGATCGTCTTCGGACGCCGTTCCGGCAAGGCGTCGGCCGAGTATGCTAAGAGCGTGCCGCAAAGCGGCGGCGGTGAAGACTTGCTGCGCCGCGAACAAGCCCGCCTTACCGATCTGCTCTCGCGCCCGTACACCGGCGAGACCTGTGCCGGGCTGCGCCTCGAGCTGGCGACGATGATGGACGCCAAGGTCGGACTCTACCGCAGCGATGCCGGTCTCAAAGAGGCGCTCCAAGCGCTGCACGGTTTCCGCAAGCGTTACGAGAACGTCGCCGTCGGCGATAAGGGACGCATCTTCAATCAAGCATTGACCTTCGTTCTCGAGCTAGGCTTCATGCTCGACTGCGGCGAGACGATCATTCACGATGCGCTGCATCGCACCGAAAGCCGCGGCGCGCACACGCGCGTCGATCACCCCGAGCGTAACGACCAAGAGTGGCTCAAACATTCGTTACTGACGTTCCGCGAATCGGGCGAGCCGGCGCTGTCTCACGTGCCGGTCACGCTCACGCGCTGGAAACCCGAGGTACGTACCTACTGATGCAGTTCACCATCGAGGTCGGTCGCTACAACTCTGAAGGCATATACGCCGACACCGCCGTCCCGGGACGGTCGTTTCCGCCGCCCTGGGACAAATCGCCGGAACGGCGCTACCAAACCTATACCGTCGAGCTTCCCGAACACGCGGTCGTTCTCGACGCGCTGATCGCCATTCGCGAGTATCAGGATCCGTCGCTGGCGGTGCGCTGCGCCTGCCGCAGCGCGATCTGCGGATCGTGCGCGATGTGGATCAACGGACACGCCAATCTCGCGTGCAAGAGCAAGCTCGCGGCGTTTACGAACGATGGGAAGACTCGGGTCGAGTCGCCGCCGTCGATGCCGCTCATCCGCGATCTCGTCTGCGACATGACGCCGTTCTGGGAGAAGCATTTAGCGGTCAAACCGTGGCTGGAGAACAAAGAGCCTATTCCGCCGGCCAACGAAGAATATCGCGTTCCGAACGCCGCAATGGACGAGCTCATCCAAGAGGTCAGCTGCATCAGTTGCAGCGCGTGCTTGATGGATTGTGAATCGTTTGCGGTCAACCCCGACTTCCTCGGTCCGCAAGCGCTGGCGCAAGCCTACCGCTACGTGGGCGATCCGCGCGACGACAAAACTAAAGAGCGGCTCGCCGAGTTGAGCAAGCCCGGGGGCATATGGGACTGCACGCACTGCTACGAGTGCGTGACGCAGTGCCCCAAGGGCGTAGCGCCGCTCGATCAGATTCTCAAACTGCGAAAGCTTGCCGTGGACGCCGGTTTCACCAATAATGCGGGGACGCGCCACGCCGACGCTTTTGCTTCGTCGGTCAAGCACAGCGGGCGGCTCAACGAGCTCACGCTACTGCCGCTTTCCACCGGCATTTTCAACATCATCGGACAGCTCAAGACGCTGCCCAGCGCGTTCAACATGGCGCGCGCCGGCAAGCTGCCCCCGCTCATCCACAAGGCGATTCCCGGCGTGGAGCGGATTCGGAAAATTTTCCAGCGCGTCGGAGGACGATTTAAGTGAAGGTAGCTTTCTTTCCAGGCTGCGTCTCTAAGGGCGCTTGTCCCGAGCTCTACGTCTCGGCGAATCTGATCGCCGAACCGCTCGGCCTGGAACTGCACGAGCTGACGCAAGCACCATGCACCGGCGCGGGCGTTCTGAGCGAGCAGAATCCCGAGCTGGCCGACGCGCTCAACGGCCTCACCCTGGCGATGGCCGAGGCCGAGGGCGCCGACCTGATGACGATCTGCAGCACCTGCCAGGGCGTGCTTTCGAATCACAACTATAAATTCGCCCACGACGAAGCGCGCCTGGAGCGCGCCAACGCGACGATTGCCGATCAAGGCTTCCGTTACGGTGGAACGACCAAAGTTAAGCATCTGCTTTGGATGCTCTTCGAAGACATCGGCGAGGATCGGATTCGCGCCGCCATTAAGCGTAAGCTGACCGGTCTAAAGATTGCCCCGTTCTATGGTTGCTATATCCTTCGTCCGGTCGAGTCGCTCGGCCTCAAAGAGCGGCCGGAGCGCAAAGGCTATCTCGAACGCCTCATCACGATGCTCGGCGCCGAAGCGGTCGAATATAAAGGCGCGACCAAATGCTGCGGCTTTCCGATGATCACGTTCAATCGCGATAAGGCGCTGGCGATGGGCGGCA
>CAZMPP010000156.1:0-6685 GCA_964568035.1 uncultured bacterium | reverse complement strand
CTGCCCGGAGCGTACCGGACCCGTGACGTAGACGACCGCCATCGCAGCGTGATTCGAACCGGGCGGCTTGGAGCCTCGTTGCGCCTAACGTGACGAAGCCATGGTGCTGAACGCATTGAGCATTGCCGCCGGCCTGGTCGTGATCGCACTCGCGCTCAACGACGTCTTTCAGTCGGTCGTGATGCCCCGCGCCACCGGCCGGCGTTACCGCCTCAGCTTTTACGCGTGGCGCTCGGCCTGGCACGTTTGGCCGCAAGCAGCATGGCGCCTCCATCCCGAGGACGGCTCGCGCCGCGAAGAGGTGCTCGCAATCTTTGCCCCGTTCATGCTGGTCGCGCTCATCGCGCTGTGGGTGGCATTGCTCATTTTCGGCTTCGGACTGATTCTTTGGGGAATGCGCGACGGAATCGCACCCGGCCACGTTTCGCTGGGCTCGACGCTCTATTTCGCCGGGACGTCGGTGCTCACGATCGGGTTCGGCGACATCGTCGCCCGCGCCGCGGGACCGCGGCTGGTTTCCGTATTATGCGCGCTCGCCGGCCTCTCGTTTCTGTCGATTACCACGGCCTTTCTCTTCGCCGTTTTCGGCTCGTTCCAGCAACGCGAAACGTTCGTCGTAACGACGGCCGCGCGAGCCGGTGCTCCACCCAACGGCGTCAACTTACTCGCCATCGCGGGTTACTCGGAGACCCGCGAGGATCTGCCCGCGCTGATGATGGACGCGCAGCATTGGGCTGCTATGGTGATGGAGAGCCATTTGGCATATCCCGTTCTTGCTTTTTTCCGTTCGAGTCACGACGAACAATCGTGGGTCGGTACGCTCGGCACGCTGCTCGACGCGGCCACGTTGATGATGACGACCGTCGAGGGCGTGCGCGACGGCCAGGCGCGGATCTTTTACAACGTCGGACGCCATGCGGCGCAGGATCTTTCGCGATTCTTCCAGGTCCGCACGTCAGACGAACGCGTCTCCATCGAACGTTCCGAGTTCGACCACGCTTGCGACCGGCTGGCCGCGGCAGGCTACGCGCTCTCCGATCGAAACGAAGCCTGGATTCGATTCGCCAATCTTCGCGCGGGCTACGCCTCCCGGCTCAACGAACTGGCGCGCTTCTTTCAGATTCCGCCGTTGCAATGGATCGGCGACCGTTCAATCCTTACGGCTTCGCCGCACGGCGAGGAGTAGCGCGACGTCTTAGAATCCGTGGCGCGCGTCGTTACGATGCAGATACTTTTTGACGTCGTCTATCGGCAAGGCGAAACCGATGCTGCGCTCCGAATCGAAGCGCGACTCGGCGACGCCGACGACCTCGCCGGTGTCGGCGATAAAGACCGGCGCGCCGCTTTCGCCCGGCACGATCGACACGGTCACTTCGAGCGCATCCTTTCGAACCGAAGAGAGGCGCCCCGATCCCAGCGACGTCGCCAAACCTAAGCCCTCGTCGTCGAACTCGTCGGGAATCGGATAGCCCAACAAACCGACTTCGCGTCCGACATCGCTTTGCAGATGCGACGAGGAGCCGAGTGCAATCGGTGTAAGATTTCGCCGCGGCGTTCGCACGAGCGCCAAATCGAGGTCGGCATTGGAGGCGACGACCCGTGCCGGCGCGCGCCACCGGTTGGCGATCGTGACCCGAAGATCCCAAGCGCCGTCGACGGCGTGCTGCACGGTCACGATGTCGCTGCCCCACGCTCCCGAAGCCACGACGAAGCCGGTCGCGTACGCTTCATCGTAGTGGTCTTTTTTGCTCTCCGGCGGAACTTTCATCGAGAGCAGCACGACCGAGGAGCGCAGACGCTGCACCGAAGCGACCATCGCATCGTCGCTGTCGCGAGCGCACGCCGGTAACGCAAGTATGGCGAAAAGAGCGACCCAGCTTGCAGCGCGAGTATTCATGAAAACCGCTCGCATATTGCGTCGCGTAAGCGTTCGAGGCCTGCCCCCGTGCGCGCGCTCACCTGTATCGTTTCCACCTCCGGCCTTTCCGCTGCCGGCAGATCCGACTTGTTGTAAACGATGAGACGCGGCGCGCGGTCCAGCTCCAGGTCGTGCAAGATGCCCTCGACCGCACGCCGCTGCTCGAGCTGTCGTGGACTGCTGGCGTCGATGACGTGCAGCAACAGGTCGGCGTCGCGCAGCTCTTCCAGCGTCGCGCGGAAGGCGTTGACCAAATCCTTGGGGAGATCGGTGATAAATCCGACCGTATCGGCCAGCCGCACGTAGAACCCGGGCTTCAAGTAGGCTCGGCGAATCAGTGGATCGAGCGTCGCAAACGGCCGGTCCGCCACCAGCGCGCCGGCTCGCGTGAGCGCGTTGAGCAACGACGACTTTCCGGCGTTGGTATAGCCGACGAGCGCGACCAACGGCTCGCGTCGTTCCGCCGAGCGGCGCAGCGCGCGATGCCGCCGCACGTCGGCAAGCATTCGGTTGAGCACGGCGATCCGCGCGGCGATCCGGCGGCGATCGACTTCGAGCTTCGTTTCACCGGGGCCGCGCGTCCCGATGCCGCCGCCTAACCGCGAGAGATCGGCGCCAACGCCGATAAGGTTGGATTGCCGGTATCGCAGCTGCGCCAGCTCGACCTGGAGCTTTCCTTCGCGGCTGCGTGCCTGGCGCGCGAAGACGTCGAGTATGAGCATCGTGCGGTCGACGATCGGTAACGGGACGATGCTTTCGAGATTCTTACGCTGGCGCGGGCGCAGGTCGTTGAGCGTAATGACGATTTTGGCGTCGAGTTCCGCTGCGCGAAGGGCAATCTCGTGCGCCTTGCCGCTGCCGACCAGCGTCGCCGGATCGACGCTCGCGCGCCGCTGAACGATTCGCTCGAGAACCTGCGCTCCGGCGGCGTTGGCCAGGGCCTCCAGTTCGCTCAGCTCGGCATCGATTGCGTCGCCAATCTCGTTTGTTTCCACCGCCACGACGAGAGCGCGCTGCATCATGCCGGTTTCGTGGCGAGCGGCGTTAAACGTTCGATGAGCCAGCGCAAGCCGTCGTTATATTGCGGCCCCGGGCGTTCGATGAGATCGGGATTTACGAAGTACACGTGACGAAGTTTAACCGCGCGCAAGCTGCGCCACGGCTCGCGGTCGAGAACCGAATTCAGCTGCGTTGACGGATCGGCGATAATCGCATCGGGTTGATCGCGCAGCAGCGCCTCGGCGCTGTACTGTCCGTATGCAGCCGCAAGGTCGGCGGCGGCGTTCGTTCCACCGGCCAGCGCGATTAGCGTGGAGATGTAGGAACCCGAACCGGCGGTCCAGATCGGTCCGCTTCCGAGTGCGACGAAGACGCTCGGGCGCCGCACGAAGTGTCGCGCTCGCGCGTGCAACGCCGCGGTTTCCTTCCGCAGCTTAGCGATCGTCGCTGCCGCTTGACGCTGGTGGCCCGTCAGTTCGCCGAGCTTTCGGAGATTTATGAAGATCTGCTCGTAGGTGTCGTCGGGTAAAAGCACGACCGGAACGTGCAGGCGCCGCAACGGCTCGGTAACGCGCTCCTGCGCCGGAATGCCGACGACGACCGTCGGGCGCAGCGCGACGATCGCCTCGGCGTCGACGCTAGTGGCATCAGCGACGCGCGGCAGCTTTTTCGCTTGCGGAGCATCGGTGTATGCCGAAACGGCGACGAGTTGCGAGCCCGCGCCGATCGCGTAACAATCGTCGGCGAAGGAGGGAACCAATACGACGACGCGCCCCGGCGCCGGTGGCGGCGAGGCAGCGAGCAGCAGTGCCGCAAGCGCGGCGGCTATCGCTTGGCGCACCCCGTTGCGGTTACGCAGGGGCCGCGGCGGCGACCTCCAATGCTCCCGGCACACGTTTGCGCGGGAAGCCGGTGAAACGCCGGCACGGTCGCGCCACTGTATGCGGGGAGCCGCCCGAACGTCACTGTCCTTTACCGGATGGGAAGGCGCGGGCAACGGCAGCGATCCGCGAGTCAGGATACCGGGCAGACGTCGCAAGCATCATCCGCCTCGCGCCAAGGAAAGGATTGCGATGTTCCTATTGATTGCCGCGCTCGTCGCGGCGGCCCCATCGCCGTCGCCGACTCCCACGGCGGTTCCCGAAATCGCCCACGTGGTTACTAGCGATCGCAGCCTCGAGTCGGTCACGCGCACCGCACGCACGACGTACGTCGTGACCGCCTCGGAGATCGCACGCGACGGGAACCGCACCGTCGCCGACGCGATTGAAACGATTCCCGGCGTCAACGTCGTTCGCTACGGGGCGTTCGGCGCCGTTGCGACCGTTGGGATCCGCGGTGCATCGTCGCAGCAAGTGCTCGTGCTCGTCGACGGGCTTCCGGTTGCCGGCAGTCAGATCGACGACGTGGATCTCGAGCAATACTCGGTCAGCGGCATCGACCGCATCGAAGTCGTAGAAGGCGGTGGTTCGACGCTCTACGGCTCCGGATCGATCGGCGGGGTCATCAACATCATCATGGCTCCCCAGCCGGCCCGCAGCACCGCAACGGTCTCGACCGGTTCCTTCAACGAACAGACCTACTCTTTGGCCACGCCATATCTATCGTTCCAGCGCACGTACGCCACCAACGATTACTCCGTTGTGAATGCACCGAACCGCCAAAACGCGCAGGCCGGCCTCACCAGCGTCGCCGCACGATACTCGCACTCGGTCGGAGCGATTGACCTTACCTTCTCCGGCAACTTGGAAGATGCGCTCGTTGGAACTCCCGGCCAACTCGGGTACTTCTCGCCAACCAGCGAACAAGGCAACGTGGGCCGCAACCTGCGCTTATCGGCGGAACATCGCGGTGCGCGTTCCACCACCACGTTGGCATTGGGCGACTCCTCCGAGGATCTCTCGTATACGTGCAACACGCCGGTCGATTCCAACTGCCCCAACGCGTTCTATCCCACGCCGTCTCCCGGCAGCTCGTCGAATCCGCCCTACGCGCAGCTGCTCTACGACCAGCACGCGATGGCCGCTCTGCGCAACGTTTCCGGCGACGACCGGGAGCGTCTGGTCTACGGCGTCGACTTGATGCGCGGCAACTCGCGCGTCGACCAGGGGACCGGCGGCGGGCCGGCTCCGTATAATCCCCCGGTTTTTTACACGTACGCTCAGACGGCCGCGTACGTGCAGTCGCAGTGGTTCGGCCGCAACGGCGATCAAATCTACGTGGGCTTGCGGGGCGAACGCGACGGCGGCGTGGGAGGAGCGTACTCGCCGTCATTGGGCGGCATCGTTCATTTTACCGACGCGCTGCAGCTGCGCCTCAATGCGGCGACCGCTTTCCGCGTACCGACGGCAGAGGAACTGTACTATCCGGGCTTCTCCAACCCCAATCTCGTGCCCGAACGCACTCGCGTCGGCGATGCAACGATTGCGGCACCTCAACTCCTGGGTGGCGTAACCTTTGGTTGGTTTACCACCAACGGCTCCAACCTGATCGTATCCCCGCCGCCGGCCTATATTCCTAAGAACGTCGGCCATGCTTCGATCGCCGGCTTATCCTTTACCGCGCAAACGCTGCCGTTCCATCACATTGTAGCTAATCTCGGCATCACCAACCTTTACCGGGCGCAGGATCTCGACAACGATACGCGGCTCCCCGGACGCGGGCCGGTCTTCGCTGTGGCGCTGGGGCTGCGCTACATTCCGGCGCGCGAGAGCCGCTTCGACGGCTTTACCGTTGCCGCGCGAACACAAGGCCCACAGGAATCGCAAGATCCGTACCTCGCACCAAACTACTCCGCCTATCAGCCGTCGACGTTTACGACGGTCGACGCCTCGGTCGGCTACCGCGTGACGCCGCAGCTCGTCTTGGCGCTGCGCGGCTACAATCTCGGTAACGATCGTTACGCAATCTACCCAGGTTATCCGATGCCGGGTCGATCCTTGGGCGTGGAGCTCCGCGGACATTAGGACCGCCGCGCTGGTTCTCGGGGTCGTCGCCGCCGCCGCGCTGAGTCTGCTCGTCGGCGGAACGCCGCTGCGCTTCGGCGACGTCGCGGCCCAGCTATTCCATCCGCACGGCACGGGCGTCGTCAACACGATCGTCTGGCAGCTGCGCTTGCCGCGCGTCTGCATCGCGGCGACGGTGGGCGCGTCGCTTGCCCTCTGCGGTGCGATGCTGCAGGGCATGCTGCGCAATCCGCTGGTCGACCCATACCTCACCGGCGTAAGCGCCGCTGCGGCTGCCGCCGTAGCAATTGCTATTCTGGTTGGAATCGCCGCACCAGCGACGCCGGCGATCGGATTCCTCGCCGGGTTAGGTGCGGCGCTGCTGGTTGCGGCACTCGCTCGGCGCGGCGGCGGTCTCGATGGCAATCGGCTAATACTCGCCGGCGTTTCGCTCTCGACGCTCTTCGCCGCAATCGTAACGTTGGCGCTGGTGCGTGCGCGGTCCAACGACTATGCCGGAGCGATCGTAGCGTGGCTGGCCGGGTCGATGGCGGGACGCGGCTGGCACGATCTCGCCATAACCGCGCCCTACGTCGTCATCGGTGTCGCGTTTGCGGCGGCAGCCATCGGTCCGCTCAACGCACTTCGCATCGGCGACCTTCGCGCCCGGGCCGTCGGCGTTGACGTCGAACGCGCGCAATGGATCATTCTCGCCGGCTCGTCGCTGCGTGCCGCAAGCAGCGGGGTATTAGCAGGACTAGTCGGGTTAATCGGGCTGCTCGTGCCGCACTTGGGCCGCCGCCTCGTCGGCTCGGATGCGCGC
>CAZMPP010000155.1:0-6750 GCA_964568035.1 uncultured bacterium | reverse complement strand
CTTCGATTGGGGCATCCCAATTCCGGGCGGCGGCGTGATCTACGTATGGTTGGACGCACTGCTGAATTACATTACCGCGATCGGCTGGAGCGAGGACGAGGCGCGCTTTAAATCGCTCTGGCCGGCCAGCACCCAGCTCATCGGTAAAGAGATCGCTCGCTTTCACACGATTATCTGGCCGGCGATTTTGTGGGCTTTGGGCGAAGCCGCTCCGGAACTGGTCTTCGCGCATGGCTGGATTACCGTGGACGGACAAAAGATGGGCAAGAGCTTGGGCAATACCGTCGATCCGTTCGTTCTTGCCGACCGCTTCGGTGCCGACGCGATGCGCTATTTCTTGCTGCGTGAAGCGCCATTCGGAAGCGACTTCTCGTACTCCGAAGAGAAGATCGCGCTGCGGCGCAACAGCGATCTGGCCAACGACCTAGGCAACCTGCTGCAGCGTACGCTCTCGATGCTGCAGCGCTATCGTGCCGGCGTCGTTCCGCCGCCCGCTCCGGGCAGCGAGTTGGGCACGCGTTTTTCGGCGCTGCCGGTAACCGCGCGCGAGCGAATCATGGACCTTCGCTTCCGCGAAGCGCTCGAAGGCGTCTGGGAGCTTGTGACGACGCTCAATCGAACGATCGACGAACGAAAACCGTGGACGCTGTATGCCGCCGGTCAAACCGGCGAGCTCGACGCGCTCCTCTACGATCTCTGCGAAGGGCTGCGCTGGTTGGCGATTCTGCTGCATCCGTTCATGCCGGAACGGATGAGCGAGATGTGGCGCCAGCTCGGCAACCCCGGACGAATCGACGAAGACTGGACGACGTCGCTGCACTCCTGGGGCGGTCTCGCGCCGCTCACGCAGACGGCCCCGGCGGCATCGCTCTTCCCGCGGCTCGACTCTTGATCGACACGCACTGCCACGTCCATGATAAGAAGTTCGATGACGACCGCGACGCCGTAATCTCGCGCGCGCGAGCGGCCGGCGTTACCGCAATGATTACCGTAGGCGAAGACCTCGACGACAGCCGGCGCGCCGCCGAAATCGCGCGAGCGTACGATCTGCGGGTTGCCGCCGGCGTGCATCCGCACGAGGCGCGCAACGCTCCGCGCAGCCTCGCTGCCGAGTTGCTCCCGATTTTGAACGAAGAAAACGTCATCGCGATCGGGGAGACCGGCCTCGATTATTATTACGATTTTAGTCCGCGCGACGTCCAAGCCGACGTGCTGCGGGCGCAGCTCGACGTCGCGCTCGAAACCGAGATGCCGGTCGTCTTTCATCAGCGCGATGCGTTCGAAGATTTCACCAACATTCTGCGCCAGCACTGGAAACGCGGGATGCGCGGCGTCGTGCATTGCTTTACCGGAACTCCCGAACAGGCGCGCACCTACATCGACGAGTTCGGCCTCTTGCTCGGGATCGGCGGGGTGCTGACCTTTCCCAACGCGCAGGGCCTGCGCGACGCAGTTTGCGAGGTCGGACTGGACTGGATCGTCTTAGAGACCGATTGTCCGTATCTGGCGCCGGTTCCTAAACGCGGAAAACGCAACGAGCCCGCGTTTGTTGCCTACACCGCCGCGCGCGTCGCCGAGCTGCTGGGCGTTTCGGTCGCCGACGTAACCGCGCGCACCGGCGTCAACGCGGTCAACCTTTTCGGTCTTTGAATTCGACGGCGCCGTCCCACGCCGCTTCCAAGCGCGTGCGGACCGCTGAGACGATTGCCGGATCGCTCGTGCAGAGCCCCCAATCGATCATGTCGGATTCGCCGAAGGCCACCGTGGCGTTGGCCGAGCCCAGCCACGCACCGCCGCCGGCGACGGCGAGCTTCTCGGAATCTTTGCAGACGCGTACGCGCACGCCATCGTTCACCAACTTTTCGAGAACTTCGGCCTCGCGTTTGTTGCCGCGCAGTTCGCGTTGCGCAACCAACAGGCGCGGCGACGCGCCGCCTCGCGCCAACTTACTCAAAGCTCCGTAGACGGCGTTGCAGCATCCGAACGATTCGCTCTCGACCACGGCGTCGGCGCCGGCGCGCGAATCGCCCAGCAACTGCGCCTCGCGCGAAAGCGCCTCGTGTTTAATCGTCGCAACGGCGCGGGCTTTGGTCGCATCGTCTTCGCGCAGCACCAGATCGTTGCGCTCCCAGTTCTTCTCGTCGAGATAGAGGACGCCGTCGAGCTCAAGCGACTTGGCATGGAGCGGATGCGCCAGGGTCGCGACCGCCCCGCAGCCCCTCAGTTCGGCGGCGAGCCGGGCATTCTCGGTGGCGAGCCCGCCCTTTGGGTCGTCGAACGGCCGCCCTTCGAGCCGAACGTGCACGCCGGCTCCCCGCCGCGCCGCTTCCTCGAGCGCGAACAGGACGGGGCCGTGGAGCGTATAGGCTTCGGCGGCGATATCGCGAGCGTGCGCAATATGGTCGACGACTGCGCCCAATGAGGTGAGGTCGAGCATCGGCGCTGCCATCACGACAAAGGCAGGCGACGGCTACCGGCGCCTGCGAGTACTTAGGAGGGGGAGAGGGAAACGATACTTGGAAGCAGGCCGAAGAGCATGAACACCGAGAGGGGCGCCTACGTGCGCGAAATGTTCGCGGACATCGCGCCGCGATACGATCTCGCGAACCGGGTTCTGACCGCGGGCCTCGACGAGCGTTGGCGCCGTCGAGCGATCGCTATTTTAGATCCACGACCCGGCGCCCGCATCCTCGACTGCTGCTGCGGGACCGGCGACCTCGTCTTCGGCTTGTTGCGCACCGATCGAACGCTCCAGGTTACCGGCCTCGATTTCTGCGCCCCGATGCTCGAGCGCGCCCGCGAACGCGCCCGCCGCTGGAACCAGAGCCGCGTCGAGTTCGTCGAGGGCGACGTGATGGCGATGCCGTTCGACGACGGCACCTTCGATGGAGCAACGATGGGCTTCTCACTGCGCAACGTGGTCGACCTCGACGGCACGCTACGCGAGATTCGCCGCGTGCTACGCCCCGGCGGACGATTCGTGAACCTTGACGTTAGCAAGGCGCCGAATCGCGCATTCAAGCGGCTCTTCGACTACTATTTCTACGGCATCGTGCCGATGCTCGGTGGAATCGTCGGCGGTTCGCGACGCGCCTACACGTATCTGCCGAACTCGCTCACGCACCATCCCGACGCACCCGAGCTGCGCGAGCGCTTTACGCGTGCCGGCTTTACCGGCGCCGAATTCGTGCCGTTGATGGGCGGATCGATCGCCGTGCACTACGGCGTCAAACCATGAGCGCGGTCGAATCGGCGCGCGGCAAGTACGCCGATCTGCACGCGCTGGTCGAGGAGTTCTTCCGCGCGGGCTTCACCACCGACAACGTGATCATTACCGAGGCGGTGAAGCGCATGCTCGCCGCAGGTGGTAAGCGCTTGCGTCCACGCATCACGCTGCTTGCCGCCGAAGCGTGCGGCGGCGATTCCGTCGACCATCTTCCACTCGCCGCTTACATGGAGCTGATCCACGTAGCGACGCTCATCCACGACGACGTCGTGGATAACGCCCAGACGCGCCGCGGCGTCAATGCCACCGCGGTAGACTTCGGCAACCGCGTGAGCGTGCTGGCCGGCGACTATCTCTTCGCCTGGATTTTCAAGAACGTCACGATCAACTATCCGCACCCCATCCCCAACGTGCTCTCGGCGACGCTGGCGAATATTTGCGACGGCGAGGTCTTGCAGCTGCAGGCGCTCGGCAACTTAGATCTCCCGCTGGAAACGTACGTCGAGATCGCCCGCAAGAAGACCGCCTCGCTCTTTGCCGCATCGGCGCAGTGCGGGGCGATTATGGGCGGCGGCGATCCGCGCGAGATCGAGGCGCTGTACGAGTTCGGAGAAGCCTTCGGCATCGCATTTCAAATGAAGGATGATTTACTCGACGTCACGGCCGACGAACGCTCGCTCGGCAAGCCCGCCGCCAACGACCTGACCGAGCGAAAGACGACGATTCCGCTGATCGCCGCTCTGTCGTCGGGCAACGGAACCTTCCGCGCGGAGGTAAGCCGCTTTTACGACGAGCCGGCGAACGAGGGTATCGCCGCCATCGTCGCCGCCATTGCGCGCGAGGGCGGATTGACCGCTACTCGAGAGCAGATCGCCCGCTTCGGAGAACGGGCCAAGGCCGCTCTGGAGCCGATTGCATCCGGTCCGGCGAAAGAGGAACTGGCAATTATTACCGATGCCCTTCTGCAATAGGGCAATATAAAGGATCCACTATGACCACACATCCGCTTCTCGCACTCATCGACGCGCCGATCATCATCGGCATTTTGGTGGTCGGCGCTTTACTCTTCGGCGCGGATAAACTTCCGAAGCTGGCGCGCAGCGCCGGCCAGGCCAAACGAGAGTTTCTCGTCGGGCAGGCCGAGGCCGACGAGGCGGTAGCCAAGGCGCGCGAAGAGGCGCGCCAGCGCGACGCCAGGCAGCACGCCGATATCATGGACAACGTCGAGGCCGGCTCGATGTCGGGCGAAGCAATCCCACCGCCCACGCCCGGCCGCGGTACCCAAAGTTCGTAACTGGTAATGCTGGCGCAGCGACCCGCGCCGGAAAGCGATCAGGCGACGTGGGACCAAAAGGAGATGCCGTTCACGGAGCACCTGCGGGAGCTCCGTAACCGTCTTTTGATCGCCATCGTCACGGTAGGTGGGATCGCCGTCCTGCTCTTTTGGCCGTCGCAGTACGCCATTCGCTGGATGATGCACGAGTATTTCGGCGGCATTGAGCTGCATGCGTTCGGGCCGGCCGACGTCATCTTCACCGAGTTCAAGTTCTCGGTGATCGGCGGCATCGTGATCGGGCTCCCCCTGCTGCTACAGCAGCTTTGGCTCTTCGTCGTACCGGCGATTCACCCGCGCACGCGGCGGATGGTCTATGCCTTCATCGTTCCGTCGCTGCTGCTGGCCGCGGCCGGGCTGGCCTTTGCCCATTTCGTGGTGATCCCGCGCGTCATCTCGGCGCTGCTGCACATCACCGATGCGGTCGCGACGCCAACCTTCGGGGTCGCCGCGACGCTCAACTTCGTGATGGTCTTGCTCGCGCTCTTCGCGATAATCTTTCAAACGCCGATCGTCCTCATCGGGCTGGCGCGGCTCGGCATCGTGAGCGCGCGATCGCTGATCCACTACCGGCGTCACGCGATCTTCGCCTTCTTCATCGCGGGCGGCCTGGCCGCACCCGACGGTAATCCGCTGACGATGGCGCTGCTGGCGCTGCCGATGTACGCTCTCTACGAGCTCTCGATCTGGATCATCTATCCGCTGGAGAAACGCTGGCGATCGTCGTCGGTGGGATCGTTGCGAAGAGACTCCGCGTGAGCGCCGCCGCTCGCGCGCTCTACGGCGATTTCGTCCGCACCTTCGGTAACGTACTCTTCGCCGTCTCCCTCTTCGTCGTGTGGGGCCTGCTGACGCTGATCGGCGTCATCGTCGAACAGGGTCAGGATTCCGCTGCCTATTTTCAGAGCTACGCGGCGCCGATCGCTCGCGCGATCTTACGGCTCAGCTTCGACAACATCTATCACTCGCCGTGGTACGTCGCCATCATCGGTTTGATATTACTCTCGCTGGCGGTCTGCACGTTCAAACGGGTGATTCCCGCGCGGCTTCCGCCGCTGCGTCCGATGCGAATCGAGCATATTCCGCTTCACGCCTCGTTCGAGGCACCGGGAGATGCGGAGACCGTGCGCCGGCGCTTAGCCGAGTTCTTCGGTAAGCGCGGCTGGCAAGTGCGCGAGCGCCTCTTCGGCGGGGTGGAGTGGAGCTTTGCCGACAAGCACAACTGGGCTCGACGCGGCGTGCTGATCGCCCACGCCGGCTTCGTTATCGTCGCGGCGGGAACGACGCTCTACTGGGCGCGTGGATTCTCGGGCGAGCTCGCCGTGCTCACCGGGCAGACGGTACAGGTGGACCGAACCAAAGCGGTGATCCGTCTCGACAATTTCTCGTACAGCATCTCGCCGATCATGACCAAGAGCGGCATGGTCTACCAACCGATCGATTACGTGTCGCACGTCACCGTTGCCGGGCGCGACGGCACTCCGAAGGCCATGACGCTGCGAGTCAATCATCCGATCGACGTGGACGGCACGCTCTACTATCAAGCCAGCTACGGCTTCGGCATGAAGTTTCTCGTTACGCACGACGGCCGCCGCGACCCAAAGCTTTCGGGCCGCACCTTCCTGGAAGGCGATACGTTCGAGATTCCCGGCGCGCAGCGCAGCGTCACCTACGAGCGTTTCGTCCCCACCGTCGACAAGCAGAGCGGGTTACCCGCTCCCGACCCGCGGGTTAACGACCCCGCCGTCGCCCTGTCCATCTCGCAAGCGGGCAACCAGCTGGGCGAAGGGCTCGTTCCGCTCGGGGGCGGCATCGATCTCGGCGGTGGCTGGCGCGTCGCGCCGCAGAAATACGTGCTCTACACCGGCTTGCAGTACCGCTACGACCCGGGCGTGGCGCTGGTCGGGATCGGCGCGTTCGTGCTGCTCGCCGGGCTGATCGTCTCGTTCTACTTCTTGCCGGCCCGCCTGTACGTGCGCGTCGACCCGGCCGGACCCGGGCGTTCCCGCGTAGGCGCGGCCGCCACCACGGTAAAGGGTTACGACGTTTTCGCCAACGAGTTCGAACGGTTGGTGGTAGCATTGGGACGGGCACTCGATGGAGATCAGACGGTAGCGCAAACGTGAAAATGCCATTGGACGAACTGCTTCTCGCCGTCGCGCTGGCGTCGTACGCGCTCGGTGCGCTCGCC
>CAZMPP010000154.1:5337-6769 GCA_964568035.1 uncultured bacterium | reverse complement strand
GCGCACGCGCTCGGGAATCGCGGCGGGCGTCTCCTCCCAGAGTTTTTGATGGCGCCGCTGCAGCGAGCAGTCGCGCTCGCCGAGATGAACGACGCTGCCGTGCTTATCGGCCAGCACTTGGAGTTCCACGTGCTTGGGATTCTCGAGATACTTTTCGGCGTAGATTGTGCCGTCTTTGAAATAGGCTTCTGCTTCGCGCCTGGCCGTTTGAAACGCCGATTCGAGCTCGTTCTCGCTGCGCGCGATGCGCAGACCCTTGCCTCCGCCGCCCGAAGCCGCTTTCAACGCCAACGGATAGCCGTAACGCCGAGCCGCATCGCGAGCCTGCGCGACATCGGCAATGGCTTGCACGTCGCCCGGAACGACGGGAACGCCCGCTTCGTGCATGGTGCGGCGCGCACGAAGCTTTTCACCCATCGCTTCAATCGCCGTGGCGTTGGGCCCAACCCAGACCAGTCCGGCTTCGGTCACCCGGCGCGCGAACGCGGCGTTCTCGGCCAAAAATCCATATCCCGGATGAACGGCCTGCGCGCCGGTGCGGCGCGCCGCTTCGAGCAGCTTGTCCATCGAAAGATAGCTCTGCGAGGGCGGCGCCGCGCCGAGGTGATACGACTCGTCGGCAAGGTCGACGTGGAGCGCTTCGCGATCGGCGTCGGAATAGACGGCAACGGAAGCGATTCCCATTTCCCGCGCCGTGCGAATTATGCGGACGGCAATCTCGCCGCGGTTGGCGATCAGGAGCTTCTCGATCACTTACTCCAAGCTCACGTCGGCGGGAAGAGGCCCATCGCGTGATATCCCGCGTCCACGAATAGAACGTCGGCCGTCACCGCACTCGCGAGATCTGAGGCAAGAAAGACGGCCATGTTGCCCACGTCCTGCGACGTGACGTTGCGACGCAGCGGCGCGACCTTGGGGACGATGTCGAGAATGCGCGAGAATCCGCCGACCTGTCGGGAGCTGGCGGTTTTTATCGGGCCGGCCGAGATGGCGTTGACACGAATCCCGCGATCGCCCAGGTCGAAGGCCAAGTAACGCACCGTCGACTCTAACGCCGCCTTGGCAATTCCCATCAAGTTATAGTTGGGAACGATCTGCGTGGCGCCCAAATAGGTCATCGCCATCACCGACGCTCCGTCATTGAATGAGTCGCGCAGCGCTCCCACCAGCGCGATCAGCGAATACGACGATACGTCGAGCGCGACGCCGAAGCCGCCGCGCGACGTGTCGAAGACCTTCCCCGCCAGATCCTCCTTATTGGCAAAAGCGATCGAATGCACCAAGCCGTCGAGGTTACCGAAACCGGCGGCGAGCGCCTCGCGGATCGCCGCCAGCGACGCGTCGTTTGAAACGTCGCACTCAAACGACGGTGCGCCCCCGAGCTCCTCACCAAGTTTCTCGACTTCGTCCTTGACGCGGTCGCCTTGGTAGG
>CAZMPP010000154.1:0-5327 GCA_964568035.1 uncultured bacterium | reverse complement strand
CAGCGCGATCGAGGCTCCGTGCTCGTGGAGCCTGTGGGCGATGCCGCTGGCGATTGACCAGCGGTTCGCTACGCCGGTCACCAAGACGCGCTTACCATCCAAAAGTTTCATAGTGTAAATCCCCAAAAGAACACGGCGACGCCGATCGCGCCCGCCGTCAGGCTAACATACCAGGCCGGTTTAAAACGTGCCAAGGCGGCGACGGCACCCAGTGCAATCCCGACCTGCAGCAGCGCCACGGCGTATTCGAAGGCATAGTGGCGGCGTACTTCCGTGGCCGATTCTTCCTCCAGCTTGCGGGCCGTCTCGGCCAGCGGCCCTTCCTTAGTAACTTCTTTGTTGATTTGGCTGCGATAGGAGGCTACGCGGGCCGTATTCGGTGATCCGCGATCGATCATATCGTTGAGCGCAATCGTATACGCGTGTTCCTTTTGACGCGAGGCCTGGTACTCGTTCCATTTGTCTGAGGCTTTGATTTGCGCGATGGTTGCTTCGTTGATCAGCGAACCGGACCGCAGCGCCGAAACCGCTGCAACCACGGCAAAGATGGCCGCGCTCAGGCCGACCAGCCGTATCCAACCCGGCGCGCGTTCTCCCGCGGCTTCTTGACCCGCCTCCGTTACTTGCTCCGCGAGGCGGTGCGGCTCGAGGTCAATGTGATCGGTCATAAGGGAATATTGCCGTGCTTACGCGAGGGCGCCTGTACGCGTTTGTCCCGTAGCATTACCAGAGCACTCGCGATGGCGCTGCGCGTCCGGCTGGCCTCGATGACGTCGTCCACGTAGCCGCGCTGCGCGGCGATATACGGGTTGGCAAAACGCTCGGTATATTGCTCGACGAGCTCTTGCATCTCGGCGTCTCGATCGCTCGCTGCGGCCAGCTCGCGACGGAAGATCGTCTTGACGGCACTCTCGGCGCCCATCACCGCGATCTCCGCGGTTGGCCAGGCGAGGTTGACGTCGGCGCGGATGTGCTTGCTGGCCATGACGTCGTACGCGCCGCCGTAGGCCTTGCGCGTGATGATCGTGATCTTCGGCACGGTCGCTTCGGCGAAGGCATAGAGCAGCTTGGCGCCATGGAGAATGATACCGCCGTACTCCTGGTCCGTGCCGGGTAAAAATCCGGGCACGTCGACGAACGTTACCAGCGGAATGTTAAAAGCGTCGCAAAAGCGCACGAACCGCGCCGCTTTAGTCGACGAGCGCGTGTCGAGCACGCCGGCGAGAACGTTGGGCTGGTTCCCGACGATGCCGACGGTGTGGCCGCCGATCCGTCCGAACCCACAGATGATATTCTCGGCATAGAGCGCTTGGATTTCGAGGAAGTCGCCATAGTCGACGACGCCCTCGATGACCGCCCGCATATCGTAGGGTTTGTTCGGCGAATCGGGGATGAGCGCGTCGAGCGCCGGAACGAGCCGATGCGGATCGTCGTCGCTGTCGTAGGTCGGCGGCGACTCGCGGTTGTTCTGCGGAATGAACGAGAAGAGGTCGCGCGCCAGATCGAACAGGTTGTCTTCGTCGGCCGCGACGAGGTGGGCGACGCCGCTGCGCGTCGCGTGCGTCATCGCACCGCCGAGCTCTTCAAAGCTTACCTCTTCGCCGGTAACGGTCTTGATGATCTCGGGTCCGGTGATGAACATCTGCGAGATCTTTTCGGTCATGATGATGAAGTCGGTGATGGCCGGCGAATAGACGGCGCCGCCGGCGCAGGGCCCGGCGATCAGACTGATCTGCGGCACGACGCCGCTGGCCTGGACGTTACGCCAAAAGATTTCGGCGTAGCCGCCCAGCGAAACGACGCCCTCTTGAATGCGCGCGCCTCCCGAGTCGTTGATGCCGATCAGCGGCGAGCCGGTGCGCACGGCGAGATCCATGACCTTGCAGATTTTTTCGGCGAACGCTTCGCCTAGCGAGCCTCCGAGCACGGTGAAATCTTGCGAGAAGAGAAAGATCTGGCGTCCGTCGAGGGTTGCGCGGCCGGTGATCACCCCGTCGCCGAGAAACTCTTTCTCGTCGAGGCCGAACGCGTTGGTGCGGTGGACGACGAAACGGTCGAACTCGACGAAGGAACCGTCGTCAACCAACGCTTCGACGCGTTCGCGCGCGGTGCGCTTCCCGCGCTCGTGCTGACGTGCAACGGCTGCGGCCCCGGCCGGCATCGCCGACTGGTCGCGCTTTTGACGCAGCTCCTCATATCTTTGGGCGCGGCTCTTCACTCGCTCCCCTTTCACGCACCAGCACCGCAAGCCCCTGTCGTTCCACGCAGGCGAAGGACGGGAGCGGGGCGGCGCTAAAAACCGCCCGAAATGCAACGCCAACTTCTCCTTATAATTGCCGCCGCGTTCGGCATCGCCGTCCTCGGAACGCGCGCCGGCGCGCCGGCCGCCGCCGGATTTCCCACGCCGCCGCCGCTTCCGCCCGAGCGTCCGGTCGCCGAAACGATGTACGGGTCGTCGGTAACCGATCCTTACCGCTACTTCGAGGACATGAAGAATCCGAGCGTGGTGAGCTTCTTTAAGGAGCAGAATGCTTATGCTCGCGCGGTATTGAGCCGGCTTGGCCCTGGACGCGAGCAGTTGTTCGATCGCATCAAGGTGCTCGATAACGCCGGTGCTTCGGTTTCGAGCGTGACTCGCGACGGACCGTACTATTTCTACGAGAAGCTCAATCCGGGAGATAACTCTCCGAAACTCTACGTGCGCGAAGCCGCGGGCGGTGCCGAACGCGTGCTGGTCGATCCCGCCAGCCTAGCTACGACCGGCAAACATTACACGATCAACTATTTCCAGCCGTCGCTCGACGGCAGTCGCGTCGCTTACGGCATATCCGAAGGCGGATCCGAGGCGGCCGTAATTCACGTCGTCGAAACGGCGACGGCCACCGTTCTGCCCGATGCTATCGATCGCGCCTACTACGTCGGCGTGACCAGCTGGCTTCCCGACAATAAATCGTTCTACTACGTGCGTTTCCCGAAACTCAAACCCGGCGAGTCGGAGAACGATAAGGAGACGAAGGCGGTCTGCTATCTCCACGTGCTCGGCGGCGATTCCGACAAGGACGTTGCCGTCTTCGGCTACGACGTCAATCCAAAGGTGCGCTTTGCCACGACCGATTTTCCGATCGTCGTTTACTCGCCGGCATCGCCGTACACGCTAGGCGTAGTCGCGCACGGCGTGCAGAACGAGTTGACGATTTACGCGACCAACGGCACGGTGAGCACCGGCGACGTTTCCTGGAAGCCCGTCGCCGGCACCTCCGACGGCGTGACGGGTTACGACGTCAAGGGGCCGATGTTCTACGCGCTGACGCATAAGAGCGCGCCGACGTTCAAAGTTGTCGCGACCTCGCTCGACGCGCCGAATCTTGCTGCTGCAAAGACGGTCGTCGCCGCGGGCACAGCCATCGTCGAGCAGATCGGCGTTGCCAACGATGGCCTCTACGTGCTGGCGCGCGACGGCGGCTTCGGCCAGATCTCGCGTATTGCGTTGGGCGGCGACGGCGCGCCCGGCGACACGACCAGGGTGACGCTGCCTTTTACGGGATCGATCAACACGATCTCGACCGACCCGCGCGAGGACGGCGCCGTCTTCGGTCTAACCGGCTGGACGCACTCGTTGCTCTACTTTGCCGTGGATGCCGCGGGAACCGTCACCGACACCCATCTCAAAGCCATAGCCAACGTGGACATGACGCCCTATACCTCATCCGAGGTCAAGGTGCGCAGTGCCGATGGCACGATGGTGCCGATGTCGGTCGTGTATCGTAAAGGTCTCGCGCTCGACGGGTCGCACCCGGTCTATCTCAATGGTTACAGCTCTTACGGAATCACGCTCTCGCCGTCGTTCAGTGCTACGCGCGTTGCGTGGCTGGAGCGCGGCGGCGTCTTCGCGGTCTGCCACGCGCGCGGCGGCGGCTGGTACGGCGAAGCGTGGCACCAAGCCGGAATGATCTCCACCAAACCGCACACCTGGCAAGACTTCATTGCCTGCGGCGAGTGGCTCGTCGCCCACAAATATACGTCGCCCGCGCACCTCGCCGGCGAAGGAACCTCGGCCGGCGGCATCACCATAGGTCGGGCCATCACCACCAAACCGAAGCTCTTTGCCGCCGCTCTCGACGTGGTCGGTGCAAGCAACGCGGTGCGCATGGAGTTCAGTCCGAACGGACCGCCCAATATTCCGGAGTTCGGAACGGTGAAAAATGCAACCGGATTCAAGGCATTGCTGGCCATGGACGCCTACGAGCACGTCGTTCCCGGAACGGCCTATCCCGGCGTGATGCTGATCACCGGCTACAACGATCCGCGCGTCTCATCGTGGGAGCTGGCGAAGTTCGCCGCGCGCCTGCAAGGTGCGACGACAAGCGGCCGTCCGATTCTGCTACGGGTGGACTACGATGCGGGACACGGCTTCCTGGCGGCATCTCGCACGCAAAGCGAGGAGCTGTTGACCGACGAGTATGCATTCTTGCTGTGGCAATGCGGCGACCCCGCCTTCTCGTCTATCCCCACAAAGATCATGCCCCGGAATAAAGTGCGCTAGGGTTACCAGATTCCGAGCATCGCCTTCACGTCGTCCGACGCCATGGTGGTTGGATCCCAGGGCGGGGTGAACGTGATCTCGACGTTGGCGCTTTTGACGCCCTCGATCGCCAGCACGTGATCTTCGACCGACTTCTTGAACATCGGTCCCACCGGGCACATTGGTGAGGTTAGCGTCATCATCACGGTGACGTTCTCACCCGTTTCTCCTTCGGTGGTGATATCGTAGACTAGGCCGAGCTCAAGGATTCCCAGGTTGAGTTCGGGATCTTTGACCTCGATGAGTGCTTCGCGAACTTGCTCGACGGTGGGCATGCTCCAGGGCTTTGTCAGAGCTGGCGAGGTTCCTCGCCACATCAGGGAAAACCACCACTTGTCATCCTGAGCCTGTCGAAGGACGGTCGGGCGCCGAAGCGCCACGAAACTTGTCGGGGCCGGGTAGAGTTAATAAGGAAGAAGGAGAGGTAGGACAAGAGCAATGTCGATGTGGGAGCCCTTCACCGAGCGAGCGCGGCGCAGCATCGTGCTTGCTCAAGAAGAAGCGCAACGTCTCGGAAACAACTATATCGGGACCGAGCATATTCTGCTGGGAATTATCTCCGAAGGGGAGAGCCTGGCGGCCAAAGTGCTCGAGTCGCTTGGCGTCAATCTCAGCAAAGTACGGCAGGAAGTCGAGGCCATCGTTGGCCGCGGCGGCCAGACCGTTCAGCAGGAGATGGTCTTCACACCACGGGCTAAGCGTGTCATCGAGCTCGCCTTTGAAGAGGCTCTTCAGATAAATCATA
>CAZMPP010000153.1:0-6774 GCA_964568035.1 uncultured bacterium | reverse complement strand
CGCCAGCGATCGCGTCGGCCTCGTCGCCTTCGCGCGCGAGATCATCGCCGCCGCCGCACCGCGTTCGACGCGGTCGTCGATCGCGCGCCTCTCCGAAGCCCTTTACGACCTCGAGCCGCGCTTCGAAGAGGCGAACTATGCGCGTGCCTTCGGGTATCTGCGCCATCACTTGCACAAGCGCTCGCTGATCGTCTTTCTCACCGACGTCATCGATCCGCTCGCCCAGGCCGCTGCCATGACCGAGGTCGCGTCGTTGGCAAAGCATCATCTTCTCGTCTGCGTCTTTATGAACGATGCCGCCGTTAGCGACGCGCTTGCTCGCGAGCCGCACACGGTGCGCGACGCCTATCGGGCCAACGTGGCGCAAGGTCTCGCCAACGAGCGCCGGACCGCGAAAGCCATCCTCGAGCGCACCGGCGTACTGGTCGTGGACGTGCCGGCTAAACAGCTGAGTACGGCGTTGATCGACGAGTATCTGCGCGTTAAACGCCGTGGCCTACTCTAAGACCGTAGTGCCAGTCTAGTAGAACTCCGGGTAGTGCGCGTCGTTGATGCCGGTGCGGGAGCCGGCGAGCACGCGCACCGGCGCCTCGTTCCCCTTTGCCTTCGCGGCAAAGACGAGTATTGACGATATGTCTTTTTTGAAGTTGATATCGGCCGCGTAAATATTCGAGTCGGCATCGGTTCCGAGCGAGTAGGCGTTGTTGATCTTGGTCGCCGCTCCTTCGATGATTGTTTGTGGCTTGACGTTGCCGTTCGCGCCGAGGGCAAAAACCAGGATCGAATCCTCGCACGCAACGACGATGCGGTCGTGCTTGTCGACGCTGACGTTCCCGAAATCGTGGACGATCTTGGTCTGTTTTCCTCGTATCACGACAATCGGCGCAACGTTTCCGTCGGCACCCTTGGTAAACTCTTCGATCGGAAGGCGGAAATTATACGGATTCGCAACGTAGAGGTTGCCCTTCGAGTCGAACGACATACCCACCGGTTCGTTCAGGAGGGTCTTAGTGCCGGCGATGGTTCGAATCGGTGCGGTGTTGCCGTTCGCGCCGGCGGCAAAAACGTAAATCGCGTTTGCTTTATAGTCCGAAACGTAAATCTCGCCATGCGAATCGATGGCAACGCCGTCGGTTTCCTGGATCGGTACTTTCGACCCGCCCAACGTTTGCGGGGCAACGTTTCCATTGGCACCCTTAGGAAAAATAAGAATGGTGCTCCCTTGGTCGTTGGCGGCGTAGATTTTGCCCGACGCCGGGTCGACGCCGAGCGCGATGGGTTCGGATAATCCGGTTTTATCGCCGGTAATATCGACCGACGGCGGGACGTTGCCTTTTGCGGTCGACGGAAATCCGAGAATTGCGTTAGCGTCGCGTGACGTCACGAAGAGCATCGCAGTTTTACCACGCGCGGCCTCGGAATCCGCCGGCGGCGGAGACGTTGGCGCGCCGGTTTCGGGCAAGAGCGTTTCGCCGCTGCCCGAGTGCATGGCGTAGCAGCCGGTCAGCGTGGCGAGGACGACGACGGCCCAACCGCGTTTCCGATGGAGCCGAAAGAGAATCTTCATGGCGGGTCTCCTTAACGAGCGTGTTACCATCGCATCGTAGCGACCCGTGCGTCCGCAGGCGTCCGGAGGTCAGGGCCGAGCGCCGGTCTCCGTGCGCTCGCCGCCCCGGCCGGCTCCGGTAAAATAGAGAAGAAGCGTCAGCGCGGTAACGAGCCCGAACGCGATCCGAATCGGTACCGGAAGGCGCCGCGGAGAGAAGAACGCTTCGATCGTGCCGGCAACGATCAGCATCGAGGCGACGCCCAGGATCAGCGTTCCGGCGCGCCGCGCGTTACGCACGATGGCGTCGCGCCGTCGAAGGCGGCCCGGGTAGACGATGCCGGCCGCAATCAGCAGTCCCGAGGCGCCGGCGATTTGAATCGCCGTCAACTCGATGACGCCATGCGGTGCCACCGTAGCCCAGAAGTCGAGCCCAAAGCCGGCATTGGTGAACAGCGCGCCGAGACCACCGAGCATCAATCCGTTAAACGCGATGATGTAAATGGTCAATATGCCTAGAGTAATGGAGCCGGCAAAGGCAACGATCGCAACTTTGATATTATTGGTGATGATTGCCGTCGACATCGCCGGCGCGAAGTCGGCCGAAACGGCGAAGTTGCTATCGTGCAGGCTCCGTCGGATTGTTTCGGGCACGAGCATCTTCGGCAGCAGCGCGTAGACGTCGGCGGGGTAGTTGCGCACGAGAACGTAGGCGACTACGGCGCACGCCACGGTAATGGCCGTGCAAATCGCGATGTACGGCGCCGAGCGGCGAAACTCTTGCGGGAATATGCGCCCGTAGAAGTCGGCAATGCGCGCGAAGCTGCTCTCGGGGGCGCGAGCATACACCTGCGCGTGGGCGCGTGCGACGCAGCGGTTAAGGTACTCGATCAGCGAGCGATCGAAGCCGCGACCCTGCGCGTAGGCCAGGTCGCTGGTCGCGGCGCGATAAAAGCGCCCCAACTCCGCGATCTCGTCGCCCGTTAGCTTTCCGATGCCGCCCCGCTCGATGCGCCGCAGCAAGGCATCGAGCTGTTGCCACATCGGCGAGCGCCGTGCAACGAAAGCGGATTGATTCAACGAATCGGGAGTTTGCTGGCCTCGCCCGTCGAACCTTGGTGTTGTGGATCGTACCCTCGACGTTCGAACGCCCGAGAGTATTGCGTTCAGCTACGAGCTCGCCGGACTAGGGAGCCGCTTTCTCGCGCTCTTCGTCGATCAGGCGATCCAAATTCTAACGCTCGTCGCCATCTTTTTGGGGATCGTTTGGGCGGCGGCGCGCGTCGACAACGGGCACGGACCGGCAGTCACCGACAAGCTGGCGGTCAGCCTCGCAATCGCCCTCGTCGTCACGATCGTCTTCGTCATACTCTTCGGCTACTTCATCGTCTTCGAGGCACTGTGGAACGGGCAGACGCCCGGCAAGAAGCTGCTCGGCCTGCGCGTCGTGCGCGACGGCGGCTACCCTATTGATTTCGGCGCTTCGCTCATTCGCAACCTCATCCGCGTCGGCGAGTGGATTCTCGGTTACTATCTGCTTGCCGCCGTCAGCGCGCTGCTCTCACCGGAGAATAAGCGTCTTGGCGATATTGCCGCCGGCACGATCGTCGTGCGCGACGCGCGTCTGTCCGAGCCGCGCGACTTCGGCCGGCGCGAGGAAGAGCCGGTCTATGCTGCCACGACATACCTCAGCGGCGAGGAGCGGGCGCTGATTAAGCGTTTTCTCGAACGCCGCGATACATTGGCTCCCGATCGGCGCGCGGAACTGGCGGGGCAACTTGGGGCGCGAGTTCGAAATCGCGTTCCCGCCGATCTCGCGCGACTCGACGACGAATCGCTACTCGAAAGGCTTTAGCGCTAGGCTCGCGAGATAAACGCGTCCAGTGCGGCGAGCGCTTCGGGAAGATTGGCGCGGCCGTAACCGATGCGAAAATGCGCATCGCCGGCGTCGAAAGCCGTGCTCGGTAAAAGGAGCACCCCTGCCTCTTCCACCGCTCGCCGGCAGAATGCTTCGCTCCCCTCGTTGCCGCGGTAGCGCGGAAAGGCCGTCGTCCCGGCGCGCGGTCGCGTCCAGCGAAATAAATTCGCCCGGCGGGCGAAAAACTCGTCGAGCAAATCTAAGTTCCGGGCGCAAATCCCCCGCACGCGTTCGGTAAGATCGGGATCGTGCCGCAATGCTAATGCTGCGAGAAACTCGCTCGGAGCGCTGCTGCAGATCGTCAAATAATCTTTGATCGTTGCCATCCGCTCCAGCAGCGAGGGTTGCGAAGCGGAGACCCAGCCGATTCGTAAACCCGCCAGGCCGTAGGCCTTCGCCATTCCGCCGAGCGAGACGCCCCGATCGTAGACGTCGCACGCGGCCGGCAGCCGCTCCGCCTCCCGCTCCGTGCCGCGATAAACCTCGTCGCAAAAGAGCCACAGACCGCGCGAGCGCGCCAACTCTACGAGGGCGTCGAACTCGCCGCGCGACAACGAATATCCCGTCGGATTGTTCGGCGTCGTCACGACGATTGCGCGGGTTTCGGGACGCAGCAGCCGTTCCAACTCGGCGACGCCGGGCGCGCCGTCGCCGTCGAGGTTGGAATCCCACCGAGTAATGCTCGCGCCGATGCTTTGGGCAATCGAATAATGTGATTGATAGGCCGGGAACTGCACGACGATATGATCGCCGGCTTCCAGCACCGCATGCATGAAGGTGAAGATCGGCTCTTCCGAACCCGCGTGCACGAGCACTCGCGCGGCATCGCCGTGCGCGTACAGCGCCGCGACGGCCTGGCGCAGCTCGGGCGTGCCGAGCGACTCGACGTATCCGAGCCGAAGTTGCGCGAACCGCTGCGCGGCGTCGGCCTCGAAGGCCAGCAGTTCGTGCAGCGCCATCGATTCCGGATCGCTGGGGCAGAGCACGTAGCGCGTGCTGAACTCGTAGCGCGCGAAGAAGCGCTCCAGCGCGAACGGATCGAGTCGCCCGGGCCGGCTCATCGCCGCTGCCACCACTTGTGCGCGGCGACGATTGCCCATACGCCTTCGACGACGCCGAAGGGCCACGTCCCGGCCAGCCAGCCGTACGCCGATGCGGCGACGCAAGCAAAGGCAAAGGCGAGCGTGTAGCCCGGCGCGCGGGCCTCCAAGGCGTAAAAGACCATCATTAAGGTGACGGCGGCAGCCCCGAATGCGGTGAGCGGATTCATCAGGCCCGGACGTTTGGGGACGGCCGCCCTGATAGCCTTCCTCCATATTGCTGCCCGGCCCGCGTCGGCCGGATCTAAAAATGGAGAACCCTCCGTGCGTTACAACCCAATCCTTGCCCTCACCGCAATGCTGGTTATCGCTTCGTCGGCACTGGCATCGGCGTTCGAGCCGCAAACACGTTTCGAGCCCAATCACAAGAAGAGCGCCATCAAAGCCGGCATCGTTGCGTCCGATGGCAGCGTAGCCGGAGGCACCGGCTTCTCAGTCAGCCACGACGGTACCGGTGAGTACACGCTCCAAGTGCCTGCCGGCTACTTCAAAGACTGCCCGGTCGTCATGGTGACTCCGTCCGGCGTCAACGGCCACGCTCCCATTCCCGACGACTATAACTACATGGCCTGCGGCAACAACGGCCAGGTGAAGATACAGATCCGCATCTACTCGCGAACCGACGGTGCGCTTCAGGATAACTCCTTCCACTTCGCGATGATTCAAATCTAAAACAGCCCAGTGCGGCACTCAACGGAGGATCTCTACCTGCAGGATAGGTCCTCCGTGATTCCCTCAGACAGGAGCGATCGACGTGCACGAAGAGTCCGAGAGCGACAAAAGCCGGGAAGACCACCGTTTCGTCGTGCATCTTTGGCGCGAACGATCGGCGAGCGAGCCGGTTTGGCGCGGAAGCGTCTACGAGGTGTCGAGCGCCCTTGGGATTGCATCGTCTAAACTGCGCGATCTCTGGGACTTCATTATGTTGCGCCTCAATCAAAGCGGCGAGTAAAGCGTTCGTGCGCTTTCGTGCGCACCGATTGATAGGCTGCATGCATATTGCAGTCAGGCCGCTACGGCCGCACTTTCGGAGATTTACGTGCTTAATAAGCTAATTGCGGCCGTCTCGGCCACGCTCGTTCTTGCCTCGCTTGCGCCGGGTTCGGCGCTCGCCGCTCACCGTACCCCGGTTGCGAAGGCCGGTGCCGTCGGCGCCGGCGGTCAGGTCGCCGCCGGATCTGGTTACTCCATCTCGCACGACGGCACGGGCGCTTATACCATTGACGTTCCGGCAGGGTTTTTCCATAGCTGCCCAGCCGTGATGGTGACTCCAGCCGGCGGCAACGGCGACGTGCCGATCGCCAACGACTACAACTACATCAGCTGCGGAAACCACGGCGAAGTCAAGATCCAAATTCGCATCGTCGGGCGCAGCTCCGGCAATCTTCAAGACAACGCCTTCCACTTTGTGATGGTGGATACGTACTAAGACGGACCTATCGCGGCGGGTTCGGCCATTGTCCGGATTCCGCCGCAGCCATCATATCGGCGTTCCAGGGTATCGATAAATATTGTGCGCGATCCTCGCCCTCGAGACCGCCGGCTGTTGAATGGAGCAGACGGCGCGCTTTGTCGAGCGCGCGCGCCGCTTCGCCGTCGCGGCCTTCCAGGTGAAAGATTTGGGCCGCGGCCCAGTAGCAGTACGTTGGGAAATCGGTTGCTTCAACGATCGATTCTTCGTCGGAGAGCATCCGCTTAACGCTCTCACGTGCGGCCGGTATGTCGTCCAGCCGCGCGTGCCAAATGGCGGCGTCGGCCAGCGTCTTGCACGACCAGACTTGCGATTCCGTCTGCGCTCGCTTTTCGAACGACGCCTCCGCTAGCTCGAGTGCGCGCTCGAAGTTGCCGGCGCGGCCTTCGGCAAAGGCGAGGTTCTCCAATGCCGAGGCTTCGCTCAGAGCGTATTCGAGCGTTGCGGCCAAGCTCTGCACTTCTTGCGCGGCCTCGCGCGCTCCGTCGATATCGCCGGTGTTGGCACGCAAGAAAGCGAGATTTTCGAGGCTCACAATTCGTCCGCGGCCGTAGCGGTGGCGTGAAAAAATTTTAAGCGCCCTTTCGGCGAGTGCCATCCCTCGTTCGAAGAATCCAACTCGTGTTTCCAGTACCGATCGATTTAGGAGCGAGCCGGCAGCGGCGTCGATCTGGCCGCTCTCTTCGAGGAGTTCCAGCGCGATCCCGAAGTGCCGTCGTGCGACGGCGAGGTCCGTGCC
>CAZMPP010000152.1:0-6780 GCA_964568035.1 uncultured bacterium | reverse complement strand
CTGAATAAAATCGTGTACCCTTTCGATCTGCTCGTCGTCGAAGGCGAGGATGTCGGTGAGAAATCGGTCGCGGTCGTCGGGCGCGCTGCCTTCGAAAAACGCCACGAGGCGGGCCCCCTCGCTGCTGTTATTCACGGGCGACGGGATCGCTTCGAAGCGGACTGATGCCTAACCGCGAGAGCGCCCGGTCCGCAAGCACCTTGCCGCCGGTTTGGCAGTTCGGGCAATAGTTCGTCTCGTTGTCGGCGTAGCGGATACGTCGAATCGTCTCGCCGCATCTCGGACAGGGCTTGCCATATCGACCATGCACAGCCATATCGTCGCGAAATGCCGTCACTTTTTCCGGAAACTCGCGATCCACGCCGGCACTCAATCGGTCGATCCACACCTGCAAGGTTTCGCGCGTCGCCTTAAAGAGTCGCTCCCACTCATCGGGCTTCAGCTTCTGCGTTTGTGCCAGCGGCGAGAGTTGCGCGGCATGCAAGATCTCGTCGGAATACGCGTTGCCGATGCCATCGATTGCGCGCGGATCGGTCAACGCCCGTTTGAGCGTGCGATTCTCAGCGCTTAGCGCCGCCACGAACTCGCCCAAGGTGCTCGCGAAGACGTCAATGCCGCCGCGATCGATTGCGTCGACGGCATCGCCCCCTTGGACGACGTGCAGTGACGCCCGCCGTTTGCTGCCGGCCTCGGTGAGCACCAGCGAGCCACTGGGAAAATCGAACGATGCTAGTGCGTTACGACCGCCGAGTTTTGCATTGCGCGGACGCCAATGCAGCCGCCCCGCGATCATGAGGTGCAGGACGATCCAGAGATCGCCGTCGAGCCCGAACGCGATTCTCTTGCCGACGCGGCGTATCTCGCGCACGGTGCGTCCTTCTGCAGCGCTCAGCGGAGGCGATGAGGTACGCAACAGCGCGACGCTACTGACGCGAGCTCGCTCGAGCCTCTGGCCTACGACGCGGGGTTCGAGCGCGGCAATGTAAGCCGCAACGTCGGGCAGCTCCGGCATCTGCTACCTCGGGAATAGCGTTAGAGTGCGAACCGCGGCGATCACGACCTCGTCCTCGCCGGGCGCAATCGTGCGCAGGTCGAGCAGCACGCGGCCAGCTTCGATGCGCGGTACGATCGGTGGATCGCCGTGGCGCAAGGCCGCGGCCAATCTATCCGCGTCGGCGGTCAGCGCAACGGCGATGGAGGCAATCTCTTGACCCGGCAACGTGCCGCCGCCGAGATACCCGCTGCTCTCGACGATCGCAGCCCCCGGAATCGCGGAAAGATACTCCAACGCGCGCGCGCGCAGCTCGTCGAGCGTTGCGGCCAACATGCGATAGATGGGGATCCGCTCGCGGCCCTCGCGATGCAGCGTCAGCGTCGCATCGAGCGCTGTCAGCGTCAGCTTATCGACGCGCAGAGCGCGCAGCAGCGGATTGGTGCGTAGCCTCGCAACCAGCTGCGCTCGCCCGGCGATAATCCCGGCTTGCGGACCGCCTAGGAGCTTGTCGCCGGAGAAAGTGACCAACCCGATGCCGTCGTCCAGCGCGTCACGTACCGTTCGCTCCGACTCAACGCCGTAGGGCGAGAGCGAATCGAGCGCACCGGTGCCTAAATCTTCGACGACCAGAACTCCAGCGCGGCGCCCGAGCGCGACCAACTCTTCGGGACCGGCCTCGTGGGTGAAGCCCTCGATGCGATAGTTCGACGGGTGCGTGCGCAAGATCAGCGCGGTGCGCGGCGAGAGGGCGCGCTCGAAATCTTCGATGTAAACGCGATTGGTCGTGCCGACCTCGACGAGCGTAGCGCCGCTGCGTTCGAGCACTTCCGGCACGCGGAAGCCGTCGCCGATTTCTACGAGCTGGCTACGCGCGACGATTACTTCGCGGCCTTTGGCGAACGTGTCGAGGACGAGGAGCACCGCCGCCGCACCGTTGTTAACGACAAGCGCGTCTTGCGCGCCGGTCGCTTCGCCGATGGCGCCGGCGAGGCGCGCGTAGCGTGAGCCGCGATCGCCTCTTTCGAGGTCGAATTCGAGGTTGGAGTAACCGCGCCCCAAACGAACGACCGCATCGAGCGCTTCCGCCGCAAGCGGCGCGCGCCCGAGATTGGTGTGTACGATGACGCCGGTGGCGTTGATGGCCGGTTGTAAGCGCCGTTGCTGCAGCCGCTCGAGTTCACGGGCCGCGCCGGCGACTATCGTTTCGAACGATGGCTCGTCTCCGGAAGCACGGACGCGGTCGAGCATTTGCTCGACCGCGCCTTTGACCGTTTCTCTTCCCAAACCAGCCTCGTATTGTGCAACGTCCGGCGCGCTCAGGATGCGATGCATCGCCGGAAGGTGGCGCACGGCGTTACGCCACGTGCTTGCCGAGCATCGACGTTACGGTGTTCTCGGGAACGTAGCCGACGATGCGATCGACCGGCTGGCCATCCTTGAACAGGATCAGGCACGGGATTCCCGAGACCTGATATTGGCCGGCTACGGCCGGATTGTCGTCGGTATTCAGTTTGACGAACTTGGCCTTGCCGGAGTGGGCGGCTGCGACTTTTTCTACAATCGGGGCGAGCATGCGGCACGGCCCACACCAGGGGGCCCAGAAATCCACCAAAACGGGCTCCGTGCTCTTCAGCACTTCGGTATCAAATGTCGCGGACGTCACCTCAGGTAATGCGCTCATACGGCTTATAACACTCCTATAGTTCGGTTTGTTGCGGCTCGCCGGTGATCTCGGTAATCTGCTTGGCCTGTTTGCCGAGGTTGGTGATGGCGATGACTTCGTCACCCTGCCCAAGGCGCTGCAAGCGCACGCCCTTGGCGTCGCGGCCCGTCTTACGGATGTCGCCTACCTTGAGGCGTATCACTTGGTTGCCCGAGGTGATCATCAGTATCTGGTCCTCGGGAGCAACGAGAATTTGGTCGACGACCTGGCCGATGTCGTCACGCTGGCGCGCGAAGGCCTTGACACCCTTTCCGCCACGCGATGTATGCCGATACTCGGCGATCGGCGTGCGTTTGCCGAAGGCAAGCGAGGTAACGAGGAGCACTTCACGCCGCTCGTCCTCGATGACGTCCATCGCGATGACGGTATCGCCGGATTCCAGCGTCATTGCCTTGACGCCGCGCGCGACGCGGCCCATCGGGCGGACGTTCTTCTCGTTGAAGTGCACGGCCATACCCTGCGTGGACGCGAGGATAATGTCGCGGGAACCGTCGGAGAGGTCGACGGCCAATAGGTCGTCGCCCTCGTCGAGATTGATGGCAATGAGCCCGTTGCGCCGCACGTTGGCGAACCCTTCCAGCTTGGTCTTCTTGATAACGCCGCGTTTGGTCACCATCACGAGATACTTTTCGCCCTCGAACTTGTCGATCGGGAAAACGGCCGTGACCTCTTCGCCCGGCGGCAGCGTTAGGAGGTTAACGAGTGCCGTCCCGCGCGCTTGGCGCGTCGTGTCGGGAATCTCGTAACCTCGCAGACGATAGACGCGCCCCTTATTCGTGAAGAAGAGCACGTGGTCGTGCGTCTTGGTCATGAAGAAGTTCCGGACGACGTCCTCGCGTTTGAGGTTTGAGATGCCGGTGACTCCGCGGCCGCCGCGGCTCTGCGTACGGAACGTATCGGCCGAGACGCGCTTGATGTAGCCGCCGACGGTGTAGGTGACGACGACGTCAATGTTCGGCGTGATCTGCTCGATCGAGATTTCATCCTCGGCCGGCTCCACGCTAGTGCGCCGCTCGTCGGCGAAGCGCTTGCGGAGATCGAGCGTCTCGCTCTTGACGATCTGGGCGATCCGCCGCGGGCTGCCCAAAATGTCTTGCAGCTCGGCGATGGTCTTGATTAGTTCGGCGTATTCGTTCTCGATTTTCTGCCGCTCCAGCCCGACCAGCGTGCGCAGGCGCATGTCGACGATCGCTTGTGCCTGCACGTCGGAAAGCGAAAAGCGCTCGGAGAGGCGCGTTTTGGCTTCGTCGGTCGTCTGGCTGCCGCGCACGATCTCGATGACTTCGTCGATGTTGTCGAGCGCGATGCGGTAGCCTTCGAGCAGGTGCGCGCGCTCTTCAGCCTTGCGCAGATCGTAGGCGGTCCGGCGGGTAATGACGTCTTTACGATGATCGATGAAGTGCTGCAGCAGCTGGCGCAGCGTAAGAACTTGAGGCTCGATCGCGATGGAGCCGTCGCGACGCGGCTGGCCAACGGGCACCAGCGCCAGCATGTTGAAACCGAAGGTCGCCTGCAGCGGGGTGTGCTTGAAGAGTTGGTTGAGCACGATCTTCGGCGTCGCATTGCGCTGCAGCTCGATGACTACGCGCATCCCTTTGCGATTGGACTCGTCGTCCATGCGAGCGATCCCGACGATACGTTTCTCTGAATACGCCTCGGAAACGGCCTCTAGGATGCGGCCTTTATAGACCTGATACGGAATCTCGGTAATGACGATCTTATGCTTGCCGCGATCCTCAATGATCTCTGCTTTACCACGAATGGTGATCGAGCCGCGGCCGGTCTTATACGCCTCGCGAATCGCTTCGTGCCCCATGATCGTGCCGCCGGTTGGAAAGTCAGGCCCCTGCACGATGTCGCAGAGCGCGTCGTCGGAGACCTCAGGATCGTCGATCATCGCCGCGATGGCGTCGGCGATCTCGCCGAGGTTGTGCGGCGGAATGTTGGTCGCCATGCCGACCGCGATGCCGCTCGAGCCGTTGACCAGCAGTTGCGGCAGCCGTCCCGGCAGCACGCTCGGTTCGACGCCTTGGTTGTCGAAGTTGTTGACGAACGGCACCGTCTCTTTGTCAATGTCTGCCAAGACGTCGAGCGCGGTGCGCGCCAAACGCGCCTCGGTATAACGATAGGCGGCCGGCGGATCGGGATCGATCGACCCAAAGTTTCCGTGGCCGTCGACCAGCGGATAGCGCAGGGTAAAGTCTTGCGCCATGCGCACCAGCGCGTCGTACACCGACGTATCGCCGTGCGGATGGTAACTCTTGAGCACTTCGCCGATGATACCGGCGCACTTGCGGTGCTGTTTGGTGGGGTCCATCCCCATCTCGCGCATCGCGTAGAGGATGCGCCGCTGCACGGGCTTGAGGCCGTCGCGCACGTCGGGAAGGGCGCGCGAGGCAATGACGGACATCGCATACGAGAGATAGCTCTCCCGCATCTCATCTTCGACGTTGACCTGCGCTATGATGTCGTTGTTCAATAGTTACCTGCACTCATGAATCACGCGTTTTACAATACTTCGCAACTGACGCTGCCCTCGGAAGAGCAGCTCGCTGCGTTTGCGGCCCGTTTTGCCCAGCGTCTTCGCCCCGGCGACGTCGTTGCGCTCTCCGGACCGCTGGGCTCCGGCAAGACCGCATTCGTGCGCGCCGTCGTCCGAGCGCTTCACGGCTCGGACCAGAGCTGCAGCCCGACGTTCACATTCTGGCATCGTTACGACGGCGACCCGCCAATCGATCACATCGACCTCTTTCGCATCGAGGATTCGCGCGAATCGGTCGAACTCGGTCTCGACGAAGCGCTCGATGGTGAGTCGATCGTGCTCGTTGAGTGGTGGGGCAACGCGCCCGAAGCTCTGCCGCCGCGTCGCTACGAAATCCACATCGAAGGCGCGGGCGACCAGCCGCGTATACTGACCGTTCGCGAACCGGCATGAACGTTCTTGCCGTTGACGGTGCGCTCGGCGGCTTCTCCGCCGCAATCGGCAGCGACGGCAGCGTCGCCGGGCAACGCTACGAATCAGGAAACGTCGCCCTCGAACGCGGCCTATCGACCGTTTCGGCTGTTTTGCTCGATGCCGGGCGAGCGCCGGCCGAGATCGACCGCCTGGCGGTCGGCGTTGGCCCCGGCACGTTCACCGGTCTTCGCATCGCGATCGCCTACGCCAAGGCTCTGGCCGCCGTCTGGGGGCGCCCGCTGGTACCGATCGATTCCTTCGATATTCTCGAGTTTGGCCGGACTTTCGACGACGTTCTCACCATCGTCGTGGGCCGGCCCGGGGTGATTTCGGCGCGCTACCGTTTCGGCGGCCAAACGCGACGCGCGTCGGGCCGAACGGCCGACGTGCTCGGCGAGCTGCTGTCGCCGCGAACCTCGCCGCTCGACGTGGTCGGCGCGCCGGAGGACGTGCTCCACGCGCTTGCCGAACGCGCCATTATCGTGCGATCGATCGAACCGCTCGTCTCCCCCGCCGCGGCGGCCGCCGCCTTGGCGGCGCCGTCACGCGAGCCGGCGCGAAGCCTGCACGAGGTGCGGGCCGATTACGGCGAGCTTCCCGCGGTAACGATGGCCAAGAAGCGCTAGGGAATCGACCGCTCGGATGAAGATGGAGTTGGAACGGCCGGCAGAACGGCCCGAACCGCTATCGGTCGCTCCGATGATGCCGTCGGACGTCGCCGACGTAACGCGCATCGAGCGCTCCTCGTTTACCACGGTGTGGCCATCCGATGCGTTCTATAACGAGCTGCGCACCAACAAGCTCGCGCACTATTTCGTCGGACGAATGGACGGCCGCATCGTTGCCTACGGCGGGATCTGGGTGATTCTCGAGGATTCGCACATCACGACGCTGGCGGTCGATCCGCAATACCGCGGCCGCCGGTTCGGCGAGCTTCTGCTCCTGCGTCTAATCGACGAGGCAATGGATCGGGGTGCGTCCTGGATGACGCTGGAGGTCCGGGAGAGCAACGCGGTGGCGCAACGCCTCTACCGCAAGTATGGTTTCACGACGGTAACCATGCGCGCCGGGTATTACAGCGACGACAACGAAAGCGCCCTGATCATG
>CAZMPP010000151.1:0-6796 GCA_964568035.1 uncultured bacterium | reverse complement strand
CGGAAATCCCGAGCCTGTCTATCGATACGCGTGAGGGCGTACTATCTTCGACAAACGGCGCTGGCCTCGCTCAATCGGCGGCCAGCTAGTCAGGCGCTTGCCTTATCTGCGCGACGGTGGTGAGTTTAGGCTCCGAGGCCGGATGTTGCCGGCAGCACCGGCGTTGCTGCAATGACTTTCGCGCTCGCTTCAGCGCCAGGCGTTTTATTTTCGTGAATTGGTGCCCAGCGGTGATAGCGCGCCGCAGGGCCATAGGGGGTCGCATGTGCAGCGCCGCGCTGTAAACAAATGGCCGAGCGGGGTGGTGCCCCCTAGGCCATTTTGCAAAGAGAAGAGCGATCGACCACGCTTCGCGTCGATGCGACGCTTCCTCGTTACGCGATACCGGGGACTCGAGCGTCCACGCATTCACACCCAAGCCTCAGGGCAGGCTCTCCAGCGACTCCATACTTTTAGACTAGAGGAGCCCTTGCGACGAGCCTTCGTCGAATCGGCGGGCGTGCCGGGTTTCACCCGGACCACCCCCGGGCCCGGTACTTGAGAACGCGCCGTCGTAGCGCGCCCCAATGGCCGAGGGAGTCCCTGCGCGAGCAGCTGTGTCGCGCCATACTCTTGTCACGGTTGGCGTGGCGGGCCTGCGCAAAAGTGTTCGGACCGGTGAATCCAGTCGCCGGTACCGCCATTGTGCTATTCACGACCGATTGTGCGAGCCAGGCGACTGAGGTGCGTGTACGGTACCGCAGTCGAGCGCGCGTATTGGGGGCTCGTGAAGCGACCACAGACGTATAAGCCCAGCCAACCACGGGCCATCCCAATCCCGATTCGTCGTCACGCGGACGCGCAGCGGTTTCTTGGATCCACCGAAATCGCCAAAGCTCGAAAACCCCTGCTTATCGCGATTCCCATGCAGCCAACGATATCGGGACCTGGTTCAGGGAGCAGCTATAGCACGACGGCGAGCCCAGGCATCGACTAATGAGTCGAGAAGGCGTGCCGGGGAAAGGCGTGGTCACGCTTTATCAGCGTGCGCCACGCCTCCACTTTTAGGAAACCCAGCTTAGACCAGGCAAACCAGATACTTCGGTGCGGTGCTATGCCCCATCGCAGGTATAGTAGACATCGAAGTTCGTACCCATAGGTATCGTGCTTGGTGTTTCGTTTCTGAAGGTGAACTTGACCTCGTCAACGTGGACTTGGAATGCATTGAAAATCACGCCATCGTTGTTGGCATCCGAGCCGATCACGCTGCATTGGTAGTTGGTGTTGGCAAATATGGCACTGCTGTAGAAGAAAACATCGGAGGTGAACGTGCAGCCCACTCCGGTGGCACAAGCCGGCCCTGTGGTCAGAGTCGTGTTCCCATGGACAAAATGGTAGGTACTAGCACAATCAGTCCCGGCAGGTTTGAAACAGGGCCCGGTCACGGTGTTGGGATGCACTTGGTGGTGCGATTGTGCCAACGTGGGCGTTGGATCGGTTACATGCAGCGCCGAGGCTGCGCATCCAACAAGAAAGGCGGCCAAGATACCGAGCGCAAGAGTGTAGCGTTTCATTTGGTACTCCTCGAAAGGTTGAGGGCCTAGCAAAAGGGTGGTCAGTTTGACCCAGGAACGTGCGGCAGGCCAGTTTGTCCGGTCAAAATCGTGGCATTGAAGCCGTACGGCTGCGCGGGCAGCGGCAATTGAGGTCGGTAACCCTGGCCCGTAGTAGCCCAACTGGGGCGGGATTCCAGATCGCGGCCCAACCCGCTCAAGTAAGACAAGGACAGCCCACCATAACAGGCTAGCCTCTTCAAGCCAGTCTGCTTTGATCGGGCAGCCCGTCCGAGTCAAAAATGCCTGCAGCGGTGAGCGGGCTATTCCTGAGGTCGTCCTGACGGCTCGGTTAACATTCCAGTTGTATGCAGTTTGGTAACGCGTAAAGAAAAAGAGGCCCGGATCAATCCGAGCCCCCGCCGCGCAGCCACTGCATTTACCGCCGGCTCTGCGAGTATAGGCTGTTGTGGTCAACTAAGGCAAGAGTGATGAGCTAGACGCGTCTCCCTTGTTGGATTGATCGAATGAGAACCCGTTATAGCCGCCGACTTGAGGGTCGCAGTTTTAGCAGCGAATCCGCCACCCCGGATTGGACGGCGCTTCAGCCGCATGAGGTAAATGGACTCCGACTAACTTCCTCGCTGTAACCCGCCTGCGCCGCGAACTTCAACTGGGGGGTGTTGCTTTCCGATGAATCCTCGGACACTTCGCGCGAGGTAAGTCCAAAATCCACTCACAGTCACCCGATCCGCCGTTGCAGTTTGCGAGGGCACGGTGGTTAATGGCCCGGCAAATGACTAACTCTTCGGGGCTTTGAAATGGACCGAGCGCGCCCTTTCGGTTCCGCGGATCATCTACCTTGGTGATAAGGTAGCTTTTTCAGGGTCTACCAAAAAGTCTTCGTCGGTGGGCCTCGACCACAAGTCCCTGTCGCGAGTTAACACCGAGCTTACGGTAGACAACCTTCAAATGATTTAAGACCGTATTTCGACTGATTCCGAGTTTTTCAGCAATCTCATCAGTGGATCGGCCTTCGCAAACCAAGCTCGTGACACTCTCCTGCATTGCTGAAAGCGGCAGCCGCTCCTCGTTTGATTGCTTAGGTATTTCGGTGAGCCCCCTGGCAATCCAGGAGTTTGGATATCGCTCTAACTTGTCTTCCGCTAAATGCAACCATCTCGACTTATTCGTAGCGCGATGGAGCCCCAGCGCCGTCAGCGCCGCACGTGCGTCGTAGCCGATTCGGTCGAACACTACCCAGGCATCACGTAGGTCCTCCGCCGCTGTGTCGCTACCTAAGGATAGCTTTACAATGCCGGCGGCGTAGGACGCCATCGCCTGTAGCCGCTCGTCGAAGGCGAAGTGCTGCAAGTTCGACCGCAGCTTTCCAAGGTTGTTAAACCGCGCGATATAAAACGGGGCACTTTTAGGAGCATGTCGTGTGGCGAGTTCGGCTAACAGAAGAAGGGCAATGCGCTCCTCGCCACTCGTCTCGTCCCAGGGAATTGCCTCGGCAACGTCCACGGCGGCGTCAAACTCGTTTTTTGCCCATTGGTGCTCGCCGACGATGGAAGCGAAGTGAGATCTATCGAGGTAAAGGATCGTTTGCCAGACCGGCGATACGCGAAGATGCTGGGCAAGTCGAAGGTAGCGTAGACAGCTTAACTCATCGCCAGCCAACGCCTGGCACCAGGCTACTCCTTTGAGAGCTTGGAAGCGACTAACGACGAAGTCCTCCGACCAATAGACATCGGCGTCGACTGCCTCTTTCGCCATTTGCGCCGCCTCTTGTAACGGCAGCTCTCGGGCCAAAACGGAAAGGGTGTGGACGGCTGCATACCAATCTTCTCGATATTCATCGATCTTATCGCCAATGAGTTGCAGCACGTGCATAATACTGCGCGCCTGGTCTTCGTAGCGTTGACGCCGGGCAAATATATATGACAGCAAATGTTCGCTGCGGATCTTCCCTGTTCGAGTTCGATCAATCTCGCTTTTCTTTTGCCACTCTTCAGCGGCCGAGAAATCTCTTTCGTCTAGGTAACGGCGAGTAATATGGGCAGCCAGTTCAGCGAATGGCGCGCCATCCGTGAAGGTCATGCCGGCCTCTCGGTAGTGGTTGTCAGCTTGGCCGAAGTCACCGAGTCGGGAGTAGCCGGTCCCAAGGTACATTTCTCGCCGAGCGATCTGAGTCGCACTCGGTCGATTTAACTTCTCCTTTAAGAGGAACGGAACAACTCGATGGCTATCCAGTTTGAGGAACAACCGAGCTCGCAAGAGGATCGCATCGTTCGGGCGTTCCCCGCCGACTTCTGCGACGCCATCATAGACGGTTGCAGCGTCACGATATTCGGCGTTTTGAAAATGTCGCTGCATCTGGGAAAACCAGTCTTGGCCGCGACGAACATTCGTCCTCGTCATTTGATTAACCATGATTAGGGTGACGGGCAGTAAGTACCCGCCACCCAGCTGGTTCGGTCGTCAGTGCTTCCGGTAAACCCGAAGGCAATGACCGTCCCCGGTCATTATGCCGCCTGAGTCCAGCGGGCAATCATTGGGAGAAAAGCGATGGGTTTGTCCCGCTGCCGCAGCAGGGGCGCCCCCCGTGGCCGGAAGCGTGCCGGGCGCGGAGCACCCCGCTAAGATCGAGCCGATACCAATAGCGAAGCAGAGCTTATGCCAAGCTTTCAAGAGAAGCCTACCTTTCAGGGGTCTAACCCCTAACGCATTGAGGCTAACCTCTTCTGGCTATATTGACTAAGTTCCTCAGGCGGAAGACCGCCCGTTTGCACTGGGGTGCAAAATTGAAGAAATGGCCGGGGCGCTTTTTCCTAGCGGTGAGCGCTGAGGTGCCCGACAGATTAGCGTGGCGCGATGGTCGCCGGAGGGGCCCCTCGGCGGGCCGCTCCTATCGCCCGGGAGCGTGCGTCGGGATTCCGGCTCGATTAGGAAGCAAGCTTTGGCTCGGAAAAGCCGCCGCGTTGCTCTGCTTACGGAATAAAAGACCGACTAGACGACTCTAACCAAGTGGCAGTTTAAGGGCGCGAGCCCTTTGGGCGAAGGCCACATACTATCCGACCGCGCGAGTCGCAAATCGACGCTTCCTTGCAGAATAGACATCTCGAGTCGCCGGATGGCCCAGCTCTATCCGCAGGTCATCCACAGCTCACTGCGTCGGGGATCCGTAAGACGACCCTCGCAAAAGGGGGCGTTGCCGCATGAGCAAGGGTTCCGCCACCAGGGCAGGCGGCTGACCTTAATGGGCTAACCATCCCCAAGGCTCGTGGAGACAGTAGCTTTGGCGTTGGCACCGCTATATGCGAGTGGGGTCCATCGAGGGAGCGACGGGAGGGTTGGGATCGACGTCGTGTACCTTCTGGACACCACGCGCCGATGGCCCGCGCCACATCAATCGCACCTTCCAGCTCCCGAGCAGTAAAGGAGCTATTTATGCGTCAAATACTTCTCGCGCTGGCGCTGCTAACTGGCGGCACCGCGACGTCAATATTTGTTCAACCGATTGTGGCGATCGCGTCCTCCCTGCAACTTTTTTCCACCGAGGCAGAGGCTCAGGCGCATTGTCCCCACGACACTGTCGTCTGGCTTAACACGGCTTCTGGGATCTATCATCTCAAGGGCGAGCGCTGGTATGGAAAGACAAAGCACGGCGCGTATGTCTGCAAGAAAGACGCGGATGCAGCGGGTGATCGCGAAACTGAGAACGGTCAATGATGCGTTAGACCTCATCAATAGCGCATCGGCTCGCCTCTGTAAGAGGCCGTGGGCAGCCTCCGATAATCAGCAAAGCGTTGACGATGGGGGCAACTGTCCCTACATTACACTTAGTTATCTTGTGGAGTGTCAGGCTGTTCTCGATACGGTCCTCCTCTTGCCTGAATGAGCAGCAGTAGGACTCCAGTCCACAAAGGCCGAGTAACCCCATCATGATGCCCAGCGCGGCCGTTGCGTCGCCAGCTCTCGCATCTTTGCCGCGATCGGCTCATCACTCGGACGCTTCGATCGGGTCGCTGAGCGTACTGCGAGAGCAGGAGATCAGCCGGCACGCTTGGCGTTGGGTCAGTCCGTCGGCCTGCAACGCCCTCACCGCGTCTTCCCGCGCTGAAGGCCCCAGCCGTTTTTTGCGATCAGGTTCCTCATCGCGTGAAACTCAAGCGTTTGCCGAGCGATGATGCGCTGCATCTGCGTGTGATCGGCTTCGAGTTGCTTGAGCCGTTGCCCATCCAGCGGGATCAGGGTCACAAGCATTGGCGGCGACGCCCGTCAATCACGCCCGAAAGTGTGGTCCGGCTGGCCCAGCTTTCGGGGTGCCCACCAAAGACACCGCGCTCACCAAGCAAGGGGGCCGCCTTAGGCGGTGCGCCGCGCCTTGGTCTGCCAATGGAACCGAAGGCCCTTGGACTGGCTAACTAGAAAAGGCTAGTTGACCAGGCTGGTCCGAGTAAACCTTCCGAAAAAGCATCGCGAATGAACCTGGCAGGCAGACTCTTGGTGCCGAAATCGTCCCAACGTGGCTAGCTTAGAGAAGGCTGGCTGATTTGATTATCGGCAAGGTTTGTTCGTTCTAAAAATGGAGCAGCGCGAATGAAGCTCGCTGGCAGAAATCCCGCGAGGGGACTCCGTGACACGCAATTGATGTGTGTGCCTTGTTCTGGGGTCTGGTCTTATCATGGGATTCGGCCAGATCACATTCCGCCGGGAGTTCAGGAGCCTTGAAGGTCCACGCGGCGAGCCGGGTGCTGACACTGGCCCAAGGCGTGCTCAAGGAAAACGCGATCCTTGCTGGCTTAAGCCATTCCATGATCGCCAAAGTGCTCGACATTGGGGAGCTAATCGACCTTAAGACGCCCCAGCAGATCTACGAGGCTGGGCGTGAAATATTCGAAGTCTATTTTCCGATCGATGCGGTGCTTTCAGTCGTAACCCAGATGCGGGACGGCGGCTCCATCGAAGTTGGAACTGTCGGCCGAGAAGGAGTATCAGCAATCCCATTGTTGCTCGGAGCTACTACGTCCGCAAATGAAAGCTATTGCCAGGTTCCCGGGCGCGCCGTCGTTATTAGCAGCGACCACTTTCGAAGATTGCTTAGCGCCGAGGACAATAGGTTTCGAAGCGTTCTAGATCGATTTCTTCAAGCGTATGTAAATATGCTCGGACAGCTTGCAGCCTGTAACGGGAAGCACAGCATATATGAGAGATGCGCCCGGTGGCTCTTGTTGACACACGACCGCGTAAATTCCGAT
>CAZMPP010000150.1:0-6808 GCA_964568035.1 uncultured bacterium | reverse complement strand
CACCGACGAGCCGAATGGTGCACTCACCATACACCAATCTCGCCGGCGGCACAATCGGCACTGCCCCCTTGGGCAGGCGCGCCAACACGTACCGCACCGAACCTCGCGACTCCGACGTCTGCGCCAGGCACTCCGGAAGCGCCGAGAGCGCCCACGGAGCATCCCCTGCCAGCGCCGATTCCCTCCCCCGCTCGGGCGCGTTCGACGGCCCCGGCTTCGGAGCGACCCGCGCGTACACCGAAGCGATCTTAATGCGGATGAGGTCGCGGTTCACCCAGCCTGCCACGACGATCGCCACCGCGAACACGATTACCGTCGAGAGCAGCAGGTACCTCAGCATCGTGGAGTGATGAAGCGGCCCCTACCCCGTGCTGCTCGGAGGCTTATCGATGCTGAATCTTGCTGCTGCGATCGAGTAGTCGCCGGCGCCGTAGTAGATGTCGTAAGTACGTTCGCCAAGGTCTTTGCGCGGATCGATTCCGGTTGGGAAGACCACGTTGTCGACGACGCCGCGGCGTTCGTAGGGTGTTTCCGGAGTCATGATCGGTTCGGGCGAGCGGTAGAGGATGCGGTCCGGACGCTCAAGGTCGTGGATGACGATGCCGGCGGCGTAGCGGAGCTTGGGTTTGCGCGCGCCGCCGTTATGAACGTCGACGCCATGAAAGACTGACATCCAGACGTCGCCGCCGTTTAGTTTTGTTCGTACGGGCGGCGTGCCGGCACCGATTTTTATGGACCCCCATCGCTCGAACGGGCAGAGCACTTGCAAGCTTTCGGCGACCTGGCAGAGCTTGCTGCGGTCTTTGAGTGCCGGCGCGAGGGGAACGTAGGCGATGCGGATCGATTCACGATCTTCAAACGGCATGCGCTCGATCATCGGAATTGCAGCGCGCCCGTCCACGCTGGAGAGATGCAACATCGGCCGGTGGTAAAAGGCCAAACATTTACGGCCCTTCGGCGACGTGACGGGCTCGGGAAAGAACGCGGCATCCTTATCTTCCCCGGCGTTTGCGCCGGCGGGAAAGCGCACCAAACCCAAGCGCTCCCAGTGATAGGCGTCGGTCGAAATCGCCAGCGCGATGCGCGGACCGTCGGGGCCGTACGCCGTGTAGCTCATCACGTAGGCTTCTATTGCTGCGACGTAGGTTACGCGTGGATCTTCGCATCCGTAACCCGGGCGCGGCCGTAGCTCGTACGGCGTCGCGGGCTCGAGTGCGAACCCTAACCGATCGAGGTTAAAGCGATCGCCCTCTAGACTCGTCCGAACCATCCCGACGCGCGAGATGTTCTTGGCCGCAACACAGCGCGGATAGAGCAGCAGCTCGCCGCCGGGAGCGCGCGCCGCGGCGGGATTCAGGATGCCGCCACTCTGCTCGGGCGAACCATCGGGTTCCATCACCGGGCCCAAGCGCTGCACGCGAACGTCGAGGTCGGCGATCGTCGGCATCTCTTGAGCTTGTTTGCGAGACGAAATCAAGTGCTTAGTCTATGGCAGATAGGTGGACGCAATCGGCTCGTTGCTGGGCGTGACCACTTCGACGCGTATTCCGCGCCGGTAGACGCTATTGGGGACGATCCACAACGTATACGTGCGGTAAGCCGCCGACGGTTCGCCGCCGTCGGCCGGCGCTTGCTCGAAGGCCACGACGCGGACGCGTTGCGCGTCGGCGCGGATCGATTCAACGATTTGTTTGTACCCCGTACGCTGGTGTGGACCCATCAATAGCACAGCGCCAAACTCTCCTTTATAGTGAACCGGAGCGTGAATTCCCAGCTTGCCGAGCGCTTCGGCATCGCGTACTATTACGATTTGGTTCCCTCCTAGGACGGTGGTTGTGCCCACGGAGAGCGTCTTGACGCGGACTTCGCGACATCCGACCAGCAAGATGAGCCCCAGGGCTAGACCCGCCGGGGCCAACCAGCGCTTCACGGCCGACCGCTTCGCCCGACCTACCCGGCGGCCTCCCCCTCTCGAAAAATTTTTATCTCTCAATTGTCGTTGCCGCGCGGGTACCGGCGGCGCTACGCTGAGAACCTGATGAAACGGCTCCTGCGGCTGGCTTTAGCTGCCGACGCGATCGCGCTACTGACGGTCGTGCTGGGAAGCTGGACTCGGATCAACGGCGCCGGACTCACCTGCCCCGACTGGCCCCTCTGCCACGGCCGTCTGATTCCCAATCTGAGCGACGGAACGCTCTGGGAGTGGATGCATCGCTTGCTTGCGTCAGCGGTTGCGCCGCTCGTCGTCTGGCTCGTGGTGGTCGCATGGCGGGAGCGCCGGAGCTCGCCGTTCATCACGCCGACGCTGAGCGTCATCGTGCTGCTCTTCTTCGTGCAGCTCGGGCTCGGCGCGGAAACCGTTCGGCTGGCCAACACGCCGCTTTCGGTGGTGCTGCATTGGGGAACGGCGATGGCCTTGATCGCGGCCCTTTCGGCGATGGCCGTCTTTGCGGCCGCGGAACAGACGCCGCAGGGCGCACGCGATGCGTCGCGAGCACCGTCGGTGCTCGCGATCGGACTGGCCGTGACCGCAATCGCAACCTTCGCAACGATGTGCATCGGCGCGTACGTGAGTTCGAGCGGTGCCGGGCTCGCCTGCCTTTCGATTCCGGGATGTGCCGGTAACGTCGTCGTATATACGCCCGGCCAATACGTGCAAATGTTACACCGCATCGCCGCCGCCCTTACGTTGCTCTGTGCTGCCGGAGCGCTGGCTCTCTCCTGGGCGCTTCCCGCCTCGAAGAGGGTGCGCGTCCCGGTCGCGGTGGGCTGCGCGCTCGTCGCGTTGCAGATTTTGCTAGGATTGCTCAACGTCGCATTGCGTCTGCCGACCGAGCTGCGTGAGGCGCACGCCGTTAACGCCGCCCTCGTCTTTCTGGCCTTCTTTGTTGCCTGCGCTTTCGCGGCGCTCGACGTCTCGCGCGGCGGCGCCGACGTTTTGAGCCGCAGCGGCGCGGCGCGCTAAGATGCTGGCGCGCGTCGGCGACTACTACGAGCTTTCCAAACCACGCATCGCCGCACTGCTCCTAATTACCACCGCCGCGGCGATGGTGATGGCTGCGCGCGGCGTGCCGCCGTTCTGGCTCCTCTTCTGGACGCTGCTGGCCGGAGCGCTCGCAGCGGCCTCGGCCGGCTCTTTCAACTGCGTCTGGGATGCCGACATCGACCGCATCATGAAGCGCACCCAGCAACGTCCGATTCCGCAAGGCCGGATATCGGTGCGCAATGCAACGATCTACGCTTTTGCCACCGGCATAATCTCGTTTGCGCTCTTCTACTTCTTCGTCGGACCGCTCGCAGCGTGGCTCTCGCTGGCAGGCAACGTTTATTACGTCGTCATCTACACGATGTGGCTCAAACGCATAACGCCGCTCAACATCGTGGTCGGCGGTGCCGCCGGATCGGTTCCTCCACTCGTCGGCTGGGCTGCGGTAACGCACGCGATCGGCGGCCCCGCGCTCGGGCTCTTCGCGTTGATCTTCCTTTGGACGCCGCCGCACTTCTGGTCGCTCTCGCTGATCACCGAGACCGACTACGGCAAGGCTAAAATTCCAATGCTTCCCAACGTCTGCGGCACCGAACGCACCAAACGCGAGATCGTTTATTACAGCATCTTACTCGTCGCTGCGTCGCTGGCGCTCTATCCGCTGCACGTCATGGGCGCGTTCTACTTTGCCGCAGCGGCCGTCCTGGGCGGCATCTTCTTGCTCGACGCGGTTCGCACGTGGCGCGAACAGAGCGGGACGCTGCAGGCGCGCAAACTCTTTCGTTACTCGTTGCTCTATCTCGCGCTGATGTGCGCGGTCATGGTGATCGACCGGATCGTTTCGTGAACCGCCTCCTGTGGACGCTGGCGCTCGGGGTTTTCGCCGGCGCATTGGATCTCGGCGTGCTCTCGCCGGCACTTCCGGCGCTGGGCCGCGAGTTCTCGGTCGCAACCGGCAATCTGGCGTGGGTCTTCACGCTATATTTGCTCGTTACGGTGCTTTCGATCGCGCTGGCTTCCACGGCAGCCGACCGCTATGGAAGGCGCCCGGTCTACGTCGCGTGTCTCGTACTCTTTGCCGTCGGCAGCATCGTTGCGATCACCGCGCCGAACTACGGCGTCTTCTTGCTCGCGCGCGCGATTCAAGCGCTGGGAGCGGGCGGCATTTTTCCAGTTGCCACCGCGACGATCGGGGACGTGGTGCCGGTCGCGCGGCGTGGAGCGGCACTGGGAATCGTTGCCGCCACGTGGGGTGTGGCGGCGGTTATCGGGCCGCTCCTTGGCGGTCTGATTACGCATTTTATCTCCTGGCGATGGATCTTCGCCGCCAACGTCCCGCTCGCGGCGATCGTTTTGGCGATGGCGCTCGTCGATGTTCCCGCACAGGCACCGCGTCGCCGGCCGCCGCTCGACGTCTTGGGCCTCGCGCTGCTCTGTGCCGGTCTCCTGGGCGTGACGGATGGCTTAATTGCGTCGCGACTGCTGATCGGTCTGCTCGGCGTCGGCATACTCGTTGGATTCGTGTTGTGGGAGAGCGACGCGCGCGCGCCGATCGTGCCGCTCGATCTGCTGCGCTCGCGCCAACTGGCGAAAACCTATGCCCTCGAGATTCTGATCGGAATTTTGGAGGGCTCGCTCTTCTTTATCCCGACCGTACTGGTCGGCGCGTTGGGACTCTCCTATTTTGCCGCCGGCGCCGTCGCCGCATTGGGCGCGCTGACGTTCGTCGCCGTGATTCCATTATCGGCAACCGCGCTCGACCGTAAAGGAAGCCGCGACGTGCTGCTGGTCGGGACGGTGCTCACCGAAGTCGGGCTGGCGATATTTGCCCTCGGCTTTGGTTCGCTGTGGCTCACGTTGCTGGCAATGATCGTCGCCGGCGCCGGATTCGGTGCGCTGCTCGGTGCGCCGACGCGTTACATCGTCACTAACGAAACGCCGCAGCGCGCCCGTGCGACCGCCGTCGGCTTTTTGAGCCAGGCGCTCATCGTCGGACAGATCCTTGGAAGCTCGCTGGCCGGCTTCTTCTTTGCCGCGCAAACCGACGTCCTTGGATATCGCAATGCGTACCTCGCGTTCTGCGCGGTTGCCTTTGTGGCGCTGGCGCTGGCGTCGACGCTGAAGTCGCAGCGCGACGAGCGCACCCACCCAGTCGAAGAAGCGGCCTAGAGCCCCGCGCGGCGAATCCCCGCTCATGGCGACGCAGGTCGTTCTCCGCAAGCAACCTAAAGCGCTTGCCTCCTGGCCCGTGAAGGCGCCGGCGGCATGACCTTCAAGGCGTTCGACAAGCGACGGCAATCGATCGCGCGGCGGCCGTGGACGCGCCGCGAACGCGCCGTCGTGTGGCGCGGACTCACCGGGCGCTTCGCCCTGGCCATCGAGCCGCTCATCGGCACGGTCTTCATGGCGCTGCTGACGTGGGGCATCATTTATCGCGCGAATCACGTGCCGGACGATGCTACGCTCGGTAAAATCGCGTGGATCTTTGCCGTCGGCGCGGTCGCCTTTGCAGGCTACTTCGTCGCGGTGCTCGTTGCGCCGTTCTCTGCCTATCTTCAGACCTTCTCACCGATTTACGTTCTCGACGGCTACGTTCGCTATCGGGAGCCGGACGAAGATTCGCGCACCGATGCATGCGGCTACGCTGCGGCGCTCTTTCCCGACCGCGCTGCGGCCTGCGAATGGGAGTGGCTGGGGAAGAAACCGCTTCCTAACGTTACAATCCCGGCGCTCGTCGAGTTTTCGCTCTACGCCGGCATCCATAAAATTGACGGCAAACCAACGGGCCTGCTGCCCGATGACGACCTGCCGCCGCTTGCGATCGGCATCGCGACGCGCCACGGCCCCCGCGCCGACTTATAGATGCTCCTCGCGATAACCGCTGCGCGCCTAAGCTAACGCCCGTGGATTTAGGGATTATTTTCGGAGCCACGGGTATGGCCGTGGGCATGCTATCGCTGGTGTACGCGCGCACGCAAGCGCTGCACGCGCGCCGGCAGGCCGACGCCGCGCATCTCGCCACGACCCTTGAAGTGCAGCAAGCCATGGCGGAGCGTATGCGTCAGGCACGGATGAGCCTAACGAGTAATCCTAGAGTCATGGCATCGTACCTGGACGCGAATCCAGAAATGCGTGAACTGTATCCGGATGTTGCGAGCGTCGAGACTACGGTTGTGGTGCGCAACATCATTGATGCCTTCCAGGATATGTATTTTCTCCGCAAGGAGGCGATCGTCGACGATCACTTCTGGAGAAACTGGATGGCGTCGTTCGTTCCAGTTTCGCGAATGCCCGTCGCGCGGGCGGTTTTCGATAATGCCGTTAAGCGCGAGGCTATCGATCCAGAGTTCGCGTCATTTCTGCGGCCCATATTCGAATCCCAGCCGCTGGAGGATCCTAAACTAGAGCGCTCTTAGACGGGCGTGGCTTACGGGACGGTGCACCCGGCCTACTGGTCTGGATGGCTTAGATTGACTCGTTCCGTCGTGATGGCCGGCCAATGGTGCCCATAACCCGACATCAAACAAACCGCCGCGCCGATCGCGAAGATGACGACGAGCGCCACGGCGACGAGACGATAGATGCCTTTTGGAACGCCCTTGCTTTCGGGAACCTTGCTAAAATCGAGATATTCGTCGTCACGAACGATCACGGTCAGGCTCCCTTCGCCGGCGGTGCGAACCCAATAATGTTGAGGCCGGCGAGCAGCGCGAGAACCGCGCCCACGCCCAGCAGCAGCAGCATGATTTTGAAAACGTTGCTCTCGACGCCGCCGTGATTGCGCTCCTGATAGAGCGAATAGAACGAGACCACCGCAACGAT
>CAZMPP010000149.1:0-6847 GCA_964568035.1 uncultured bacterium | reverse complement strand
TCACCCAAAGCCCGCGGCAGTTCGTACCGATCGGATCGAAATATCCCAAGGAGCACTTCCTCCATGAGCCACCCTCAAACGAACCGGTAGATACCGAATAAGACCTGAAAACTCTATGCCCGCCGATAAGGAAGCTGATATGCGTCTCGCGATTTTCGGGTTACTTGGATTAAGCGTTTCGATAGGGACTACTGCGTGTTCAAGCCCAGTAGAGTCGCCCACGCCCAATGGGTCAGTGGCAATCATATCCTCGCAGCATCCTGGAGCGCGTTCCTGGAAGGCGCGAACGAAGCCGCCATCAACTTATCAACTTTTTTATAAGTTTGTCGGGACCTCGAATCAAGCCGTTCACCCGCACAACGAGCTATTTGTGGGACCGACAGGTGGCCTCTATGGTGTGACGACTTTAGTGCAGGGCAGTAGCTGCGGGGGTTGCGCAGGAATCTTTAAGATAAATCAATCTGCCTCCAAACAAGATCTTTATCACTTTGGATTTGTTGGGGGGTATACCATATACTCCTACGGAGTTGTGCGCGATTCTTCCGGCGCGCTGTATGGAACGACTTTAACTGGAGGAAGTGGCAGCTGTGCTGGAGGTCATGGTTGCGGAACGGTATACAAACTCACCGCCTCGAGTGCTAGCGGATCCTGGCTATTAACAATCCTGTATTCCTTCGGCGGGGGGACCGACGGTATATCTCCCGCTGGGACGCCATTACTCATCAGCAATACTCTATATGGCGTCACAGAAGGCGGGGGAGGCGGGTCCGGTTCCGGAGGACCCGGCACGATTTATAAGGTTAACACAGATGGGTCTGGATACGCCGTCCTTCACAGTTTCTCAGGAGGTGTGAATTCGTCGCCTAAGGGTCCGCTTGTAGGCGACGCTTCTGGCGTCCTCTATGGAACGACCTTTAGCGGCAGCGGAAACTCTTGCAATTGCGGGGCTGTTTTTAGCATACGAACAGACGGTTCACATTTTTCGATCTTGCACAAATTCACGGGGGGTTCGAGCGACGGCGCTAATCCATTTTCTGGTGTAATTCTCGTCAATGGAAATATTTATGGAACGACCCCTAACGGTGGGCCGGGTTGCGGAGGTCAGGGTTGTGGCGTCTTATACAAGATCGCTTCGAGCGGCTCAGGCTACACAGAAAGCGTCGTCTACGATTTCCAGCCTACCCCAATTGGCTATGGCCCAGGGCCTCTTCGCCCGGCCTCTGATCTTAGCGGTAATATCTTCGGGACAACCGAATTTGGAGGATATTGCAGTTATAATAGCTCGGGGTGTGGTACCGTCTACGAGATAAGTTCGTCAGGGACGTACACAGATATTCATGACTTTCAGGGCCCACCCCACGACGGCTATAATCCTTTAGGTGGCGTCGCTTTCGATGCCGGCAACGGCCGGCTTTATGGGACTACCGCCGGCGGGGGCAATAATGTAGGACCAAGCGGATGCGCCAGCGGATGCGGGACGGTGTATTATGTAACACCCTAGCTCTAGCAGGCTTATGAAAAAGCCATCCCGGTGACGTCGCCCCAGGTTGCGGCCCTCGGGGTCCGGAGCACCAACGAGGAGAGCATCGCGCGGCAGCAGCGTCGCGATCGCCGCGATTCGTCGTCCTCGGCGCGGCGCCGGAGTATATTGATCGCGCAGTCATCCGAAACACATCGGGGAGACTGCGAAGGGAAATGGCCGCTCGGCGTGCCTCCACCACGAGCCACGACGGTGAGTTCGGTAACGCCGGTTGGGACTTTGAAGTGTTGAGCAGCGCCCGTGTACTTGAACGTTTGGCTTCCGCTTGGCGCAGCGTTTCGCAAAACAACGGTGGGCGCAACCGCCTGATATATGGCAGTCGACCACATCGGCAGTCTGCTGTCTCAGATCTACCTCAACATTACCACTAGAGGTACGGTGGAACGTTGCTTTGCTATTCGATCCGGTTCGTGTCGTGCCACTCAAGTTTCCGTTCGACCCGCCGCTTGCAATAACGAACCGGTAGTTTGGCTGGAAACTTCCGACACACGCTTGGTCCGGAGGACCGAAAAGTATGCAAGAGTCTCCTGTGGCGACGGTATAGGTCCCGTTATCGCCGCTACTCAATGTAATGCCAGTCCCCGGGCATGAGACCGCTGGTTTGAGAGGGGATGCGTGGCCAGAGAGCTGAGTTGGCACCGAGCTGCCGCGAGAAGGCGCGTCGTTGGAGCCCTTATCGGCCTTCAGAATCCGGGCGGGAAGAGTTCGAAGCGGATAATCGCATGTACCATCGAGATTGTTTTGGCAATATCAATCTCCAGAACAGAAGTAGTTGATACCCAAGTCAATGTTTGGGCCTATGCTGCTTCCAGGGTTGTATCCTTGAATCTCAAAACTCGTGGCGGTTTGCATGTTGACCATAAGGATCAGTTTGTAGGATGAGGAGGAACTCAACGCGCAACCATAGCCACCATTGGCAAAAACCGCAGCGCCCGATAACGAGATAGTCGCATTGGTTAGCGAACACCACGAGTTTGCTGCACAGCCGCTAGCGCCGGTCGTTATGAGCAGACTCGTACCGGGCGGATTCTTGACCATATGGAAGCTGCTGCCGCAGGCATTACCACTTCTACCATAGCACGGCGCTACCGGGCCTGGCGTAGAGATTGTCGTTTTTGCGGCCATCAGCGGCGCGTTGCAGGTAAGCACATCGGTCGTCGTCGCACCGTAGTCGCACCTGACATAATCAGCCGCGCTTCCCATGCGCAACTCTCCAGTTCCAGTGCCTGTATATGAGACAAGCGATCCACCAGCAGCGGTCGGCGAAGGGTAGGGATTAGGCGCCGTTCCGGCTCCAGCAATCACTGAGGCTCCCGCAACGATGTCGTTATTGATGCCGAGGTTTCCCTTTGCATCGGCCGCCAGGAAGTGGTTCTCGGTAACCGGCGGCCCATAATCAACAAGTATCGCAACGCTGTAAATTGTATTCGAAATACCTGCCACGGTATGGTCGTCTGCGCCACCCTGATGCGTAAACGAAACTGAATTATAGTCAGACCCAAACACCCAGACATGATGTGATGGGACGCCGCGAATACCGTAGCATACGAAATTACACAGTCCGGACATGTACATGTCAAAACCCGGCTTATGCTGGAATCCACCGTTACCGGTATTATAAATATTTCCCACGGCGAACGCACCGTCAATTGCGGCATAAGCGCTGGGAATGGGAGATGGCCATGGATCTGGCCATGGAGACGGCGCAGGAGTATACCACGGTATGTTGCTCGCGGCAGCCTGAGCGACAAGTACGCTTTCCGGAGCACCTTTAGGGTCTGCGACGGTTGGCGGGCTAAGCGCAACGATGAATGTACCGATTAGCAGCAGAAGCGCTAGTCTTCTTTGCATTAGCTTGTTCCCCTAAAATTCAGCAGCGACATCTACCGCAGTCTACGTTCCGGAACAAGCGTAGCTGATGCCGAGCGGGACGTTTGCGCCTATGCTGCTTCCAGGGTTGTATGCTTGAATCGTGAACTGGTTAGACAGTTGCCCGTTAACCATCAGGCCCAGTTTGTAAGTTGATGAAGAACTCAACGTACAGGCATAGTTGCCATCGCTAAAAACCGCAGCGCCCGATAACGAGATAGTCGCATTGGTCAGCGATGAACACCACGAGTTTGCTGCACAGCCGCTCGTGCCGGTCGTTATGCCGAAAGTGCCACTAGCCGCTGCCTTGACCGTATGGAAGGTGCTGCCACATGCATTACCACTGCCATCATAGCAAGGCGCTACCGGGCCCGGCGCAGAGGTTGTCGTTTTTGCGGCCATCAGCGGCGCATTGCAGGTAAGCACATCGGTGGTCGTCGCACCGTAGTCGCACCTGACATAATCGGCCGCGCTTCCCATGCGCAACTCTCCAGTTCCAGTGCCTGTATATGAGACAAGCGACCCACCAGCAGTGGTCGGCGAAGGGTAGGGATTAGGCGCCGTTCCGGCACCAGCAATAACTGAAGCGCCCGCGACGATGTCGTTATAGATGCCGAGGTTTCCTTTGCCGCTTACGGAAACGAAGTAACCGCTATTTACTGGCGAGGGCTGGGCGTTCACCGTAACGCCGAAGACATTATTGACGATGGAACCAGGGCAATGGCCAGTGCAATCGTCTGGGGCGCCGATCTCGGTAAAGGCGGTACTGTTGAAGTCATTACCATACACGAAGACATTCGTTGACGCAGTTCCTGGCTTTCCAAAACAAATGAAGTTGCATTTGTTCGTGATGTAGGTATCAAACCCAGAATTGGACCCCGTTCCACCGCTTCCGGTGTTGTAGACAATTCCTGCGGCGAAGGCCCCGTCAATTGCCGCGTAAGCGCTGGGAATCGGAGCGGGCCACGGATCTGGCCACGGAGAAGCCGGAGGCGGCGTATACCACGGGATGTAGTTCGGGACAAGCTGAGCGACAAGTACGCTTTCAGGAGCGCCACTAGGGGCTGCGAAGGTCCGCGGGCTAAGCCCCAGGATGGAGATCAGGCTTAGGAGCAAGATCGTTAGTCCTTTTAGCATGGACAACTCCTTTGGGGACTCAAGGGCTTGCAGGCCCAGCGCTTCTAAGGCTAGATTGACCAGTTAGCGGTTGCCTCCTTTTTGAGTCAAGTAGCTTTACACCATCGATGCCTCGGTCACGAATCGCGCCTCAGACAAGAGATCGTGCATGACCGAACGGTCAACGGCCCCCACGAACTGTTAGTAGCTAGGAGGCAGGCCGCGGAGTCTACATAGGGCGAACTTGGGATCAGCTCAGGGGACCAACCCGACGCGTAGCGCCCCAATCGCTGCGCCGGAACCAAGGCGAGAAGTCGCGAACCTTATTTGCCCCTCGTCCGTTCTGCTTCAGGGAGACATCGCTCATGGAATACTTGGGTCGCTCCGCGCTTACGATGTGCGCGGCTGCGCTCTTTGCCGGGCTGCGGCCGATCGGCGTCGCCGCCGATCGGCGCGCCCGAAACGGAATCATTATTTCATGGCAATCGCAATAGGTAAGCAAATGAAGAATCTTTTTGGTTATATCGTCGTCGCGGCGCTGCTCACGGGATGCGGCCCGAGTCACGACAACGGCTTGGTGCCGATAGCAAGTGCCGATGGCCCTCTGAGGCATCACAAAAACTTTCGCTTCACCGGCAAGAAGCAACTTTTCAAAGTGCCGGCCGGAGTGACGACGCTTCAGGTCGACGTTCACGGCGGTAATGGAGCAGGCAAGGTCCGCGCTTGCGGCGGGCGCGTTATTGCAACTATCCAAGTGAAGCCGAACGAACGGCTCGCTGTGTACGTCGGCAGCAACGGCCATGGCGCTGTCGGGGGCTATAACGGCGGCGGCTCGGGAGAGACGTATTCAAGCTTCGCAAGCTACGGCGGCGGCGGAGCGAGCGACATTCGCGAAGGTGGCGGCAAGTTGCGGGATCGCATCGTCGTCGCGGGGGGCGGTGGCGGCCAAGGCGGCTTTGATAACGCCATAAAAGGCCAACACTACGGCGAAGGCGGCAGCGGTGGCGGCAGCACTGGGGCTAGCGGCCAAGATGGCTTTCAGAACATTTCCCCCAAGGGCAACGACTGCAAGGGCGGCGGCACTGTGGGTAGCGGCGAAACCCGTTATGACACGAGCAGCTACGGTTATTACGGCCGCGGTGGCAGCGGCGGCACGCAGGCCAGCGGCGGAAGCGGGGGGCAGGGCGGCGAGGGCCATTCCGGCTCGGGGCAGCCTGGCGGCGACGGTTCGCTCGGACAGGGCGGTTCCGGCGGTTATGCCACGACGTATGGCGACGGTGGGGGAGGCGGCGGCGGTTATTACGGCGGCGGAGGCGGTGGCGGTGCTGGCGTGGGCTATGGTGGTTACTCGGGCGGCGGCGGCGGCGGAGGCGGCGGATCCTCGTACGTTGAGCCCAGCGCGTCATACGTACAAAACTGGCAGGGATGGAAGCTGCCGTACGGCATCGTCGTGGTTAGCTGGTGACGGTATGAAAACTTCAAGCGCTCCACCGTTACGCGCTGGGCCTTTGCGTATCCACTGCACTATTTGCAAAACTGCGCCGGACCGCAGGCACCTAGCACGCCCCCGCCCGCGTCGCGTCGTTGCGCTGGGCTTTGCGAGGGCGTCGTAGGCACATTGCGCATTGCGGGCATTGTAGCAACGCTACCGATCGGTTAAGCCGCTACGATCGCCAAGCCCGCTAGGCGCCGTGGTCAGGCTGGGAGGGGGCTTACAATTAGCGGGTTATCCCCGCGTGACGGTTACCGTGCTTTGCGCACAACGCAGTACCTCGTCGCAAAGGTCAAAACCGGATGTTTGCAGGGCCTTATTGTAGATGGGATGAGAGAAGGCCAACCCCTACCACGAACCATAGTCGGTCCTTTTTACGCACTCGGGGTGCAATGAAGAAAGCGAGGATCGCGAGGAGGGTGTCCCCTTCCGACCTTGAGGAGACGCCATCACGGGGGCCTGAGCGGCACCACTGTTATACTGCCCTTGTGCATCCCCTAGTGGTCGCGCCAGTTTGCCGCGTATTAAACATGACTTTTTCTGGGGGTGGAATCTTGCCACCGCTGATCGTCATTATCGGCAAATAGCGAGGAGCTTATTTAGGAAGGCTTCGGAGTACGCACGGGCCCGTAGGCGTCTAACTACGGGCTCTTGCATTTGAGGGGCGCTCAGGGTTTCTTGCCGCCGTTTGGGCAGCTCATCTTTCGTCGTGACCGCCTTGGGAGTGCACAGGAAAGCGAACGGGACGAACCTCCAAACCGAGGGGTATCATAAACACTTTTGGAGCCCAAAGGTAAACAAATATTCCCCTCAATAGGGGAAGAAAGCGC
>CAZMPP010000148.1:0-6906 GCA_964568035.1 uncultured bacterium | reverse complement strand
TATTCCGCCCAGACGTGCGAGCTAGGAGCCGTACTCTGCTGCCGTCGGCAGCCATCAGGAAGATGGCCTCGTTGAGGGATGCCCGCTGCGATTCGAGACGATTTGACGCGAAGACGATTGCGCGGCCGTCCGGGGACCACGAGGGCCAGCCGTCATACGCGTCGTCGTTTGAGATGTTGCGAGGATGCTTTCCGTCGGCATCTGCTACAAAAATCTGCGACCGATATGGCGGAAACTTACGTCGATATACGATGTGAAGACCATCCGGCGACCACGAGCCATAGGTTGTCTCGCTGTAATCGGTGTGCGTGATGGCATGGCGCCGGCTCCCGTCTGGACGCATCGCCCAAAGCTCGTATGTTTGTGGATCTCGTCGTGAGTTGATGTTATACATGATCCACCGGTCGTCAACCGACCACGTCGGGTGCAGATAGTCGAGCCCGTCGCCACCAGCAATCTGACGCGCTGCGCCGCCTGCGGCTGCAGCAATCGCGATCCAGCTCAACTTGCCGTGAATCGCGACATACGCGATCCAGCGGCCGTCGCGCGACCATGTCGGCGTGTCGTCTACGTTATTGTCGCTGGTTATGCGGCGGAGGAGCTTTCCGTCCGACGAGATGGCGTACAGTTGCTGTTTCCCCGTGCGATTGGACTCGATGACGAGCTGCGTACCATCGGGCGCTGGAAATGGCTCATCGTTCGTCGGTTGGCGTTGGGGGTTGGGGACCTGCGTCAATCTGGCGGCGCTTGAAAGCGGTGTGTAGGCCTGTGCAGTGAGCGCCGCCAGCGCGACGGTAGCCAAAGAACGCAGCATGGCTATAGCTTAACAGGTCCGGCTAACGGTAGTTAGTGGCGCAGTTGATCGACGATATTCGTCCTTAAGGAATAGTTGGTGGGGAAGGTGGGAGTCGAACCCACATGAGTTGCCTCGGCCGCTTTTGAGGCGGCTGCGTCTGCCATTCCGCCACTTCCCCGGAAGGTACCGCTGATTCGCGTCGGGCGGCCGCAGCGCCTCGGCATGGCGTTAATCGCAAGACGGTTTGATCGAACGACTCGAAGGACGTAACTCTAGGGTTGCCTTCCGGAATCCGCGAAGACTCGTGATGTGGCCCATAGTTCTAGCTGCGTCACATTAGGAGATAGGAGGCCGCATGAGATCCGTGATCCGAGTCAGCCTGATTGGCATTAGTGCGAGCCTGCTCGCCGGATGCCTCGGAAGTCCCAGCTCGCAAACGGTTCCGGGAGGCGCTATTGGTGCCTATCATGGCGTCGCGTCCTCACGCGACCGGCCAATCATCACGGAGAGAGTTCTTTACGCTTTCGGCAGAAGGAGCGGCGACGAGCCCGCGGCAGGACTGATCAACGTCAACGGAACGCTCTACGGCACGACCAGCCAGGACGGCGGCACGGGTAAATTTGGGAGCGTCTTTGAGATTACGCCCTCGGGTACGCTGACCGTACTGCATCGCTTCGCCGGGGCTGCAGACGGGGCCGGGCCGCGTGGCGATCTGATCGACGTCAATGGTATTCTCTACGGTACGACACGTAACGGCGGCCCGCAAGATGACGGGACCGTCTTTAAGATCACGCCGTCGGGAACTGAAACAGTTCTCTACCGCTTCACGGGTAGAGACGGCCAACTTCCGCTTGCCGGTCTGACCATCGTGCACGGCGTGCTGTATGGCACGACGGCGGCGGGCGGCGCGTACAACGCCGGGACTGTTTTCAGAATTACGACGGCCGGCACGGAGAATGTCATCCACGATTTCCGCCCATCAAGTGCGCCCGACGGCTCGGACCCGGAGGCACCACTCGCTAACGTGAACGGCGTGCTGTACGGCACTACCCTTCAAGGCGGCACGAACAACCTGGGTACCGTCTTCCGAGTCACGACCTCGGGCAGGGAAAAGGTAATTCATAACTTCTCGGGCGGCGTTGACGGCGAATTCCCCGGAGGCATCACAAACGTAGGCGGGACGTTGTACGGCATTACTAGTGGCCAGTATTTCGACTACGGGACGGTGTTTAAGATAACCACATCCGGAACGGAAACGGTCCTTTACAATTTCGCGGGGCAGCCTCACGATGGAGCGTACCCCTCGGGGCGCCTGATTAATATCGGGGGTACCCTCTATGGTACGACCTTGAACGGCGGCTCCGATAACATGGGAACCGTCTACAAAATTACGGCATCGGGTGGGGAAACCGTGCTCCATAGTTTTTTGGATAACCCTGACGGAGCACAACCGTTTGCTCGCCTGACTCTCATGAACCACGTCCTATACGGCACTACGGCGTACGGTGGCGCGCAGGGACAGGGAACGCTCTTTTCGCTGACGAGCTCGCGCTGAGGCGATGCCGGGCTCTTAAAAGGCGTCGAGTAACTGCTGAGCCTCCGTGGCGCTTTCAACTCGACGGACTTCGAGTTGAACGGAGATCGTGGCGCGCGCAAATGTCAGGGTAACGAGTTCGGCGCCGCGGCTTTGTCGTACGTCCACCGAAGCGACGTCCTCATGAGTCCAGCGCATCGTCGCAACGCGATCTCGATGGAAGATGCCCACGGCGTCGCCACTTTTAGATCGCAAGACGATGTCGGAATCGGCCCGTGCGAATCCGGAAACGCTAACAAGCTGCGCTGTCGAGTTCTTATCGCGCGGAGCGAGCGTTTCGCGCACCGTAACCGTTCCTTGCGCGATAAAGAATTGCTTGAGGAAGCGGCCGCCGCCGGCTGGCAGATCCGGTGCATCATATTCACAGTAATAGGTTGCTTGCCGCGCGAAAGAGTCGCAGACGTAAGAACGGTTGAAGGTGCCGGCGGGCAATGGATGCGTGTACGCTGCAATATAGTCGCGCGGCGAAGCCGGCGGCATCGGAGCGACGGCATCGCGCAGAAGGCCAATACTCGTTGCGGCGTTGTCCTTCCCGTCGCCGAGTTCAGCGATCCGCGCACCAGCGCGCGGCGCGATCGCGACGCGCAGAGATCCCATGCGTAAGATTCGTGCTTCGTCGTCGCGAAACGGCGGCGGAGTCGCGGTCGCCGGCTGGCGCGCAAACGCGGATGGGCGCACAGACAACCCAATGGGAATCAGGCGCGCGCTTCGCGGCGGCACCAAAACCGAGGGAACCTCAACGGCGCCTCGCGCAAGCTCGACTCGAAACGGCCCGACGCTCCGTGCGCTGTCGCCGGAGTTGATGGCATCGACAAACCCGAAGGAGCGATCGTCGGCCAGCAGCAGGGTCGTATCGTGAAAACCACGACTGCGGACCGATTCGGGGCTCGCGATCAGGCGGTGCGAAGCTCGAAACCGCTGCAGTATCGCCGTTGCCCAGGGCTCCATGCGGCCCGCTACGACCGTCGATGGCAGCACCGGCAGAAGAAGCGGCAATCCCGTCGCGTGCCGTGTCTCCCCATATTTAAGGTCAATCATCGTGCACGTAATCCCGCGCGCGCTGCAGGCGCGCTGCATCCGGATCGTTGCGTCGGCAAAGGCGGAGAAATCCGCATTCCCGAGCGATCCCGGGCGGTATAAGCTCGGCGGCCAAACGATCGCCGCATCGGCCACGACGTGCGTTCGTGCCAGCAACGCGCCGTATCGGCGAATAATGTCGCCGAACTCCCCCGTCGGAACGTACCGTGGTGCCAATCGCAAGTCACTCGTCAGTGCCGCATCCCACGCGTACGACCAGTTGGCCCAGGGCGCTTCCCAGCCGTCGGGGTTGATCGTATCCTGCACCGGAAAGTTCACGATGCCGTGCGCGCCGTCGCGCAGCAGTTCGTTGAGCGCGAGCGCGGTGTTGGAGGGATCGCTCGGCCGCGGTAATCCTTCGTCGGCGCCCTGCAGCCAGCCGGCTTGAAACTCCGCCTGCATCACCGGATATTGCGATTGAGTCTGCAGCAGCCCGGTGGCAAAATCGAGGTCGGCGAGATCGTGCGCGCCGATGCGATAGGCATCGCTCTGATACCAGTCGCCCCACGCCCACGCCGGGGCGGCAGCCGTGACCTTCGTCTGGTAAGTGTTAATAAAGACCGGTATGCGCGGGCCGGCCACGCCGCGTACGACCGAACGCAGCCAGTCAACGTACGCGTGCCAGTGCGGTGCCGGCCACGTGTCGTTATCGAGATACGCTCCCTGATCGTCGTCGAGGGCGATCGCGACAACGTCGTGAGAGTACGGAGCCGCTACGCGAAGCGCCGCGCGCAGCCACTCGGCAGCGTACTGGCGATGCGTTGCATTGGCTAACCACTCGGCCGCGGCCGCATCTGCATGGGCGTTCTGCAGCGTCGCCGTGGCTGGGTAACGGCCTTCGAGCACGTCGTGTAACGGCATCCGATACTCCGGGCGCTCCAGCAGCCACGCGGGATATCCGCCGTTGCGCCACTCGTTGCGAATCACCGGACCAGGCCGAAGGACGAGCTTAAACCCCAAATCGTGCGTGATCTGCAGCAATCCCCGCAGATCGCGCCGGGGATCGGTTGCGCCGGTGAAATCGGGCGCTGCTTCATCCGGCTGATGCCAGTTCCAGATAATGTAGAGGTCGATCGTGTTGATGCCCATCGCTTTATAAGCGGCCAGGGCGTTGCCCCATTGCTGCCGCGGCATCCGTTCGTAGAAGAAGGCCGCCCCATAGACGAAAAACGGCTTCCCGTCGACCCGCAGCACCGGGTAGCCGCCGGCTGAAACAATCTCCGCATCGGCGCGGGCCGCGGCCGGCAGTGCGAGCGGAAGAAGCAGCAGTACGGCAGACACGGCGAACGGCCACCACCGTTGCACCCGCGCGCTGATGAGATAGACGGCGGTGCCCGCCATCAGCCATCCGACGCCCAGCGAAATTGCCAGCGACCCGGCGCTGAAGAAGGCCCACATCCAGCCGCCTAGCGCTACCAGGGCCGGCAATGGAAAGAGGGGCATCCGAAACGGCGGCGGAGCATCACGCCGCAGTCGCAGTAAAACAAGTGCGACGATTTGAGCGACGCCTTGAATCAAAACGATGCCGGCGGTAAGAATCGCGATAACCTGATCGAGGGTAAAGAGGCTCGCCGCCAATGCCAGCGCTCCGACGACCAGTAGCGCGACGTACGGAATATCCTTGCGCGGATGCAGCCGCGCAAACGCCGCGAGGAACGCGCCGTCGCGAGCTGCGGCAAACGAAATGCGCGAAAAGCCGAGCAAGTTGCCATAGAGCGAAGCAAACGCCGTCACCAGCACCAGTAGCGTCACGACGATCGCGGCGATGCGTCCCCAACTCTGCTCGACCACGAAGGAGCCGATGTATTGTGCCTGTGCGGTCGGCGCACCGCCGGCATCCAAGAGCGAGCGCCACGGCACGGCCCCCAGCACGCCGATCTGCAGCAACACGTAGAGCACCGCAACGAGCAGTACCGAGATCAGGATCGCCAGCGGAATGGTGCGCTGGGGCCGCTGCACCTCCTCGCCGAGCAGCGCTGCATCGGCGTACCCGGCATAATCATAGAGCGTGATCAGCAGCGCGCTGCCGAAACCGGCCAGAAATCCGCTCGTCAAGCGGAAGGGCTGCTCGAAATGGAACGCGCGTCCAAAATCGGCGTGTGAGAGTCCGGCCAGCGCTACCAGCAGCAACGTCAGCACTGCGGCGTAGGCGAGCAGCGTTCCAACCGAGGCAACGTTCGCTGTCCGACGATAGAGCAGCACAATCGTCAAAAGGCCGACGCCGATGGCGACGGCGTCGTGCGCTAAACGATCGTGAGCCAGCGGCGGATAGAGATAGGCAGCATAGTTTGCGAAACCGATGTAGCCGCTGGCTAGCAGACATGGAGCATAGAGCAGGAACTGCCAGTTGAAGAGAAAGGCGAGCGCTTTACCGAGCCGATGCGCCCCGAAACTCTCGCGCAAGTAGACATACGTTCCGCCCGAACCGGGAAATCGTGAAGAGAGCTCCGCCCATACCATGCCGTCGCAGAGGGCCACGACGGCACCGGCAATCCATCCGACGAGCGCGAGCGGGCCGCCGAGCGCGGCGACGACGAGCGGAATGGTAATCAGCGGTCCGATCCCGATCATCGTGATGACGTTGATCGCCACCGCGCCACGTAAGTCGATCGCGCGCTTTAGCTCGCCCATAGGCTCGGCCTCTTCGCGCGACGAATCAGCGCGCCATGCACGAGCGTTCCGAAATCGCGCGTCTCTTACGTTTGGAGGGCAACGCGCGCATCGATTTCCTCGACAGTAAAGCGCTGGCCGGAAATCCGCTCGGCGATCCGGCGACGCGCCCGGTGGCCGTCTATTTGCCGCCCGGGTACGACGCGGGCGGTTCGCGACGCTATCCGGCCCTTTACGTGCTCCACGGCTATACGGGCGATGCCGCCGCGCTGGTTTCGTCACGCCCGTGGGAGACCAACGTTTTGCAGTGGGCCGACCGGCTCGTGCGCGAAAAGCGCATGCCGCCCGCACTGATCGTGCTGGTCGACGGCTTCACTCGGTTGGGCGGATCACAGTACGTCGACTCCATTCATAACGGCGCGTATTCAACGTACACCGTGCGCGACGTCGTCGGTCACGTCGACGCCAACTATCGAACGATCGCCGGTGAAGGCGGCCGTGCCGTGCTGGGTAAGTCGTCGGGCGGCTTTGGAGCGATGCATTTGGTACTTGCGCACCCGGGCGTCTTTGCGGCGTTCGGCTCGCACAGCGGCGACTCGTATTTTCGCTACGCGCACTTTCCCGCGTTCGCCACCGTTCACCGCGCGCTGGAAGCGCACGACTTTGACTTGGCCGCCTTCGTGACTGCCTTTGAAGCCAAGCATAAGCGCAACATGGCCGAATATACGACGATGGAGATGCTCGCCTATGCGGCGGCCTATTCGCCCCGAGGGGCACGGGCGTTTGAGCTCGACTTGCCCTTCGATCGCGAAACGGGAGAGCTGCGCGA
>CAZMPP010000147.1:1457-6917 GCA_964568035.1 uncultured bacterium | reverse complement strand
GCGTCATCCGCATCATCATTACCGGCGGCGCCGGATTCATCGGGTCGCACATAGCGGACGCCTACCTCGCGGCAGGGCACGAGATTCTGATCGTCGACTCGCTCTGGGAGCACGGCGGAGGCCAGCGCATCAACGTACCCAGCGGCGTGACCCTGGTGCACATGGACGTGCGCGACGAAAGCCTCGCCCGCATCTTTGCCGAGTTCAAGCCCGACGTTGTGAATCACCACGCCGCCCAGCATTCGGTCGCGATCTCGACTCGCGACCCGATCTACGACGCGCAAGTCAATATCGTGGGCCTGCTGAACGTGCTCGAGAACGCTCAGCGCAGCGGAGCCCGGAAGGTGATCTTTGCTTCGAGCGGCGCCAGCTTCGGAACGCCCGAAACTCTTCCCATTAACGACGCGACGCCGCAACGGCCGAGCTCCCCGTACGGCATCTCGAAAATGGTCGCCGAACATTATCTGCGCTTTTATCGCGCCTCCAAGGATCTGGACTTCACCGCGCTGCGCTACGGCAACGTTTACGGGCCGCGCCAAGATCCCAACGGCGAGGCCGGCGTCATCGCGATCTTCATCGGAAAGTTTCTGCGGCAAGAAGGCGTACGCATCGACTGGGACGGCGAGCAGACGCGCGACTACGTTTACGTCGCCGACGTGGCACGCGCGAACCTCGAAGCGCTCGAACGCGGCTCGGGCGAGTGTTACGTCATCGGCACCGGGCGGCGCACCAGCGTCAACGACATCTACCGCGCACTGGTGAGCCTTACGGGGTACGAGGCACCGGTCACGAATGCGCCGCCGCGAGCGGGCGATGCGCGCGACGCCGAGTTCGACGCTTCGCGTGCCGCAGCGGAACTCGGCTGGCGGCCGTCGACCGCGCTGGCCGATGGAATCCGCCTAACCTACGACTACTTTCAGAAGAATCCCCCCGCGCGCGTCGCCTAGTCGTTCGCGATGGAACGCTTCGCGGAGACGGCTGCGCGAATCGCCTCGCACCCCGGGAAGCTCGAGAAGATCGAGCTTCTCGCCCAATATTTCCGCACGCTCGCTGACGCCGATTTGGCGGCGGCGGCGCGCTTTTTCACCGGCTCGCCTTTCGCGGCCAGAGATTCGCGAACGCTCTCGGTGGGCGGACGCACGATTGTCGAGGTCGCGCGCCGGGTGTGGGAGTTTGACGACGCCGCATTGAGCGGTGCCTATCGCGCGACCGGCGACCTCGGCGCGGCGCTGGCGCCGCTGGTGCGGCCGCCGCGTGCGGCAACGCTCTTCTCCGAGCATCTGACGCCGGCGGTGCTCGAAACGCACTTCGGCGAAATCGCTGCTGCTTCGGGTAAACAGTCGAACCGGCGCCGGGAAGCGGTCCTCGAACGGATCTTCCGCGCCTGCACCGATCCCCTCGTTGCAACCTACGTCGTCAAGATCATAACCGGCGATCTGCGCGTCGGATTGCGCGAGGGTTTGGTGCTCGACGCAATAGCGCGAGCCTTTGATACCGATGCCGGCGCCGTGCGGCGCGGCGTAATGGCCGCAGGCGACGCCGGCACCGTCGCCTTGGCGGCAAAACACGGCTCGCTGGCCGAGCTGCGCGTCGAGTACGGCGCACCGATCGGCTTCATGCTGGCCACACCGGTTACTTACGCGACGGAATATCCGCAACTCGACGGCGCGGTCTGGATCGTCGAAGATAAGTACGACGGGATTCGCGCACAGGCGCACGTGCGCGACGGCCGCGTGCGCCTCTTCTCGCGCCGCTTCAACGACGTGACGGCCTCATATCCGGAAATCGCGGCAGCATTAGCGACGATCTCCGGCGATGCCATCTTCGACGGCGAGATCGTCGCCATGCGCGGCGACGGGGTGTTGCCGTTTCGAACGCTTCAAGCTCGCTTGCAGCGCAAAACACTCGACGACGAGCTCTTGCGCGAGGTGCCGCTCGCCTACGTCATCTTTGACTTGCTCGCTATCGGCGACGATCTGCTGCTCGAGGAGCCGCTGACGGCGCGGCGCGAACGTTTGGCGGACCTCGTGTTGCCCAAAGCGTCTTTGCGGCTCGCGTCCTTCGAACGCGTCGCCGAGTCTCCGGCGGTCGGAATCAACGATCGTTTCGAGGCGGCGCGCGCGCGGGGCAACGAGGGCCTGATGCTCAAACGCGATGACGCCCCGTATGCGCCCGGCCGGCGTGGAAAATGGTGGCTCAAACTCAAGCGCGAGCTCTCGACGCTCGACGCCGTCGTGGTGGCGGTGGAATGGGGTCACGGCAAGCGCGCCGGCGTGCTCTCGGACTATACCTTTGCCGTGCGCGGTGACGGCGGACGGCTGGAGACAATCGGCAAAGCCTACTCCGGTCTCACCGACGCCGAGATCGCGCAGCTGACGCCGTGGTTTCTCGCGCACCGGCTGCCCTCCGAGCAGCAGCGCGAGAAGGCGCGCTCGTACGAGATCCCGGTCGAGCCGAAGATCGTGCTCGAGGTTGCCTTCGACGTGATTCAGGAGAGCGATCTGCACGAAAGCGGCTTTAGCCTGCGGTTTCCGCGAATCGTGCGCATCCGCAACGACAAGCCGCCGGAAGAGATCGACACGATCGAGCGCGTGCGCGAAATCTATCGCGAGATGCTGGCCCGCGAGGCGGGCTAGGCGACGACGATATTGAGGAGTTTGTCGGCAACGTAGACGCGCTTGCGAATCTCCTTGCCGTCGAGATGCGCGCGGACGTTGGAGTCGCCCACCGCCAGCGCCACGGCCGCGTCTTCGGTCGTGCCCGTAGGGGCCGGAATTCTCGCGCGAACCTTGCCGTTGACTTGAACGACCAGCGTGATTTCGTCGACCGCTAATACCCTTTCGTCGGGCTCGATGTAACGCTCCAAGTGAACGGAGGTCGCGTGTCCAATACGCGCCCACAGTTCTTCGGCGATGTGCGGGGCGAACGGTGCGACGAGAATGGGCAGCGCGTTGGCCGCATACTGCATAGCTGCGGAAGCGCGTGCCGCTTCGTCCGCGGCGGTCATCGCGTTGACCAGTTCGTCGATTCGCGCGATCGTCGCGTTGTAATGGAAGCGGTGCGAACGCGTTTCGTCGAGCGCCGACTTCGCTACGAGGTGCGCCGCACGAAGCAGCGCCTTCTCGGCCGAAGTGACAGGCTCAGGATGATGGGAGATGGCCTCAGATCGACGGTCAAAGAACGGCTCGCACGCGCGCCAGATCCGGTTGAGCAGGCGTATCCGTCCGCTGATGCCATCGTCGGTCCAGTTGCTGGTATCCTCGGGCGGCGTCACGTAGAGTAAGAACAGACGCATCGCGTCGACGCCGTAGCGCTCGGCGGTCTCATCCACACCTACGACGTTGCCACGCGATTTCGACATTTTGTCGCCGTCCCGCAGCACCAGACCCTGATGAAAGAGGTGCTCGAAAGGCTCGTCCCGGCCGGTCACCCAGCCGCGATCCACAAAAAACTTATAGAAGAAGCGCGCGTAGAGAAGATGCAATACGGTATGCTCGGCGCCGCCGATATATTGGTCGACGTTCATCCAGTGCGCGGCGTTCGCTGCATCCCACGGCGCCTTATCGTCGTGCGGGCTCAGGTAGCGCAAGTAATACCACGACGAATCAAAAAACGTATCCATGGTATCGGTCTCACGCCTTGCCGGGCCGCCGCACTTCGGACACGTCGTCTCGACGAACTCCGGAATGGACGCGAGCGGTGACCCCTCGGCCGCCGCGAGCGCTCGTGGCGGGAGAATCACGGGAAGCTGCGCGTCGGGCACCGGCAACTCGCCGCAGCGCTCGCAATAGACGATCGGAATCGGCGTGCCCCAGTAGCGCTGGCGCGATACGAGCCAGTCGCGCAAGCGATAGTTGACGCTCTTTTTGCCGATGCCCATGGCTTGGAGCCGTTCGGGGATGGCGTCTCGGGCGCGCTCACTCGACATGCCGCTGAAGTCGCCGCTGGCGATGAGTCTTCCGTCGTCGACGTAGGGCTCGGTGAAGGCTTCGGTTCCGGCCGCCGACGGCGCTACGACCACAGGCGCTACGGGCAAACCGTGGCGAGTCGCAAACTCGAAGTCGCGCTCGTCGTGAGCCGGAACGCCCATCACCGCGCCGCTTCCGTAATCGGCCAGCACGTAGTTCGTCACCCAAATCGGGACGCGTTCGTTCGATAGCGGATGGATGGCATAGGCGCCGGTGAAGATACCCGCTTTTTCCATCAGACTGGTGCGTTCGAGCTCCGACTTGGATTTGAGCGATGCGGCGAAGGCCGCCATCGCTGCTGTCTGTTCGGGTGAAACGATTGCCGTTAACGCTTCGGCAACCGGGTGCTCCGGCGCCATCGCTAAAAACGTGACGCCGTAAACGGTGTCGATCCGCGTCGTAAAGACTTCGATGCGCTCGTCAAGACCGTCGACGGCGAACGAGAAGACGACGCCCTCGCTGCGCCCGATCCAGTTGCGCTGCATCGTTTTCGTGCGCTCCGGCCAGCCGGGCAGGGTCGCGAGATCGTCGAGCAGCCGATCCGCGTAGTCGGTGATCTTGAGAAACCACTGCGAGAGATTGCGCCGTTCGACCAGCGTTCCACAGCGCCAGCAGCGTCCGTCCTCGACCTGTTCGTTGGCCAGCACGGTCCGGTCGCGCGGACACCAGTTCACCGGCGCCTCGCGCTTATACGCCAAGCCCTGCTCGTAGAGCCGGATAAAGAGCCACTGATTCCAGCGATAGTACTCGGGTTCGCAGGTCGCGATCTCGCGCGACCAGTCGTAACTCGTTCCCATCAGCCGGATCTGGCCGCGCATCTTGAGAATGCTCTCGGTGGTCCAAACGGCCGGGTCGATGTTACGGTCGATGGCCGCGTTTTCGGCCGGCAGGCCGAACGCGTCCCATCCGATTGGATGCAGCACCTCGTAGCCCATCATCCGGTGCATGCGCGCGACCGCATCGCCGAGGGTGTAGTTCTTAGCGTGACCGATGTGCAAATCGCCCGATGGATACGGCAGCATGTCCATCGCGTAATATTTAGGCTTGGCGCTCGCATCGTCGGCGCGGTAGATCCCGTCGCGTTCCCAGCGCTCCTGCCAGCTTCGCTCGAACGAGCGAAAATCGTATGAATCGGCCATCAAGCAGCATGGTACACGGCCTTTGCGTCCGTTGCTACCCTTTGCGTGGTAGCCCGGCTGCGTGATGGAGGGGCGTGATCCCAAGAATTGCTCTGATCGGCGCGGTGCTCGGGCTTTGCGCATTTTTCGCGCTCCGCCACCCACCGTCACGCTCGCCCATCGAGACGCGGTCCTTGCCCCTAGCTGCCGTACCCTCGGGCGGCGATCCGTCCCGCGCCGCCTTCGGTCGTGCGAAGCCACGAACGCACGACGAGGCGATGGTCGTTTATGTTACCGGTGCGGTCAAGCGGCCCGGACTCTATCAGCTTCGTGCCGGCGACCGCTATGCGAAGGCCGTCGAGTTGGCCTGCGGA
>CAZMPP010000147.1:0-1447 GCA_964568035.1 uncultured bacterium | reverse complement strand
GGGGGCATCGGCCGATTCCGCGGGCGTGAACCTTGCGCAAAGGGCCTCCGACGGCGACGAAATCGACGTGCCGGCCACCGGTGAGAGTACGCGCTCTTCGACGACGCATCGCGCTGCCGCAAATCATCACCGTAGCCGGCGGCGATCGGCGACGCCTCCGCCCGATGCGGGCGTTGACGTCAATGCGGCCGGCGAGGCCGAGTTGGCCGCAGTGCCGGGAATCGGGCGTGCTGTCGCTGGCCGGATCGTCGAGCTGCGGCAGCGTGAGGGCAACTTCACCTCGCTCGACGAGCTGCTCGACGTTGCCGGAATGACGGCGTCGCGGCTGGAGCGCGCACGACCCTATCTTCACGACCCCTAGTCGCGGAGCGAGCTTCAAAGGGGACGGCGCCGCGCGGCGCGCATTGGGCAGCGTCGTGACAACCGCGCAGCTTCCTATGCGGGAGGCGCTTCCGGCCTTGATTCGCCGAGCGCTTGCAGAGCCGCGCGACGATGCCTTGATCGAGCGCTTCAACGAGTCATGGACGCCAACCTCAAGCGCGCAGTTACTCTCACGAGTGGAGAGCGTCGCCTGCGCGATTCGCGATGCGGGACTGGTCGCCGGCGATCGCGTGGCGCTCATCGCACACAACTGCGTCGACTGGATCGTCTGCGACTTCGCCACGTTCTTTGCCGGATGCGTCGTCGTGCCGATCTATCCGACCCAGGCGCTCGACCACACGGCTTACATCTTAGAGCACAGCGGCGCGCGGCTGCTCTTCGTCGACTCGCACGCAACGTGGGAGCGGCTGCAGTCGCCGGGCACGACGCTTCCACGCGCGATCCGATTCGACTCCGATGGCGACGACGGCCTCGCGCACTTCGAACGGCATGGTGCCGAGATCCGGGCGGCGCGTCCCGAGTTGCCCGAAGCCTACGAAGCGACGCTGCTTCCCGACGATCTCGCCGTCCTGATCTATACTTCGGGGACGACCGGACAACCCAAGGGCGTCATGCTTTCGCACGACAACCTAAGCTTTAACGCGCAAGTCTCGCTGGAGTGCGGCTTCGAGGGCATACGCGCCGGTCTGAACGTGATCTCGGTGCTGCCATACTCGCACATCTACGAGCACGTGCTGATCTACATTTATCTGCTGGCGGCCGTCCGCTATTATATCTGCCACGATCCCAACGAGCTGCTCGTTGATTTGCGCGACGTGCGTCCGGTCGAAATGACGGCCGTGCCGCGCATCTTCGATCGCGTACTCGCCGGCATCAAAGGACAGTCGCTGCACGCCGGCGGCCTGCAGCGGCGCCTCATTCCGTGGGCCGTCGCTATCTGACGGCGTTACTCGCGGGCCACCGAGCTCGAGGGCGGCGCGTCGCCGTGGCTGGGGATGCAATACGGGCTCGCCAAGCGTCTCGTGCTCGACAAACTACAAACCGCCGGTGCCTTTGTCACCGACGT
>CAZMPP010000146.1:0-6966 GCA_964568035.1 uncultured bacterium | reverse complement strand
AGCGGTTGATATTTTTGGGAAAGGCCTACCGCCGGCGCTCAGCGGCAACAACCAGTATTACCTGTGGGGGCCGCGCGGCTTCGACGGCTCCGTAGTTATAGGGGTCGGCTTCGAACCGTCGACATTGGCGCCGCTGTGCGGTTCGGTAACTCTGGCGGCGCGATACGGAACCTCGCCATACCTGATCCCGTACGAACGCAATCGCCCAATCGTCATCTGCCGCAACATGCGACCGTCGCTCGCAGCACGCTGGAGCGAGTTCAAGCACTACGGCATCGAGTATTGGCCCCAGTCCACGGAGGCTCGCTAAACCGGAGGCGACCGACGGCAGAAACGTGGCACTTCTAATGCAGCGGCCGCACCTCACCTAGTTCGACGTATTCTATCCAGTCGCCGGCCTTAGCCCGATTCTCGCCCGTGACGGGATCGTCGAGTCGACGCGAGCGCAGAGCGAGCAGGCTTCCCGAACGTACCCAAAGGCGCCCCGACCGTTTCCAGCCATCGGCGGTAAGGCGGGCGCGGATCTCGCGATCGGCGACGACCAATGCCGCGCGGCTCATTTTTTCAGACGAGACGCCGACGTTGATGGTCGCAATTCGCGCCGGATCGCGCGCATAGGTCGCGATGCGGTAGTAACGGCAGCGCTTAAAGGTCGTTGCACTTCCCGCAATGCGGTAATTGAAGATCGCGGCGCCACCATATTGCGCACCGCTGAACAGCTCCGACCGCGAACCGCGTTGAATTTTAAGCGACGAGACCGAGATCATGCGGCCGATCGACATGCCGGGCGCCGCGACCAGCGTGCCTTGCACCGGCATGCGTGCAATGGCTTCGGCGGCAGTGCGCTCGGACTGAGCGGCTGACGTTGCATCGTCTTGGGCAAAGAAGCCGGCGTGAATGGCGGCCGGAAGCGCTACCGCCAAACCGAGGGCCATGAACGCCCAAATCGGCCAGACGATCCATCCTGGGCGCGAAATCAGCGGCTGGAACGGTTGGACACGTAACCCTTTCCCCATAAGATCCAGACCACCGAGAACAAGCGCGACCATGAGGGGAATCAAGGAGAAGCCGAATGCGACGAAGAGGGCGAAGAAGATTATCTTCGCGGGCGTTTCGAAGGCCGTTGGATTCTTTACCGCACCGGACGCTAGTATGGCGTCGCCTACGATTACTCCCAGAAGGATGGCGCCGAAGAGCCCCGCCGAGATGAATACGAGGGTGGTTATTTTCGAAGTCATAATGCCTCAATTAGGGAGTGCGAGGTCTACTATACCGCACCGGACGTCCGTGAGCGTCCTGGGGCGTGCGCCGGACTCCTTTCCCCCGAACCTGTGACCGGAATCGGATGATGTACCCCGCGAGTCCGCCGTTCGTGGCGATCCGCACGGCCCGGTTAATGCTCGAGCCAATCACCGCAGAACATGCTGAAAGCATGTTTCGCGTGCTTGACGATCGGTCGCTTTACCGCTATATGCCGAGTGAGATTCCGGCGAGTCTTGCGTGGCTACGCGAGCGTTACGCCCTGCTTTCGCTCGGCGTGTCACCCGATGCTTCGCAGTTGTGGCTGAACTGGGTCGTCTTGCGACTCGAGGATCGTGCCGCCATCGGCTACGTGCAGGAGACGATTCCGGTCAGCCTCGACCACGCACTGATGGGATGGACGATTGGACGCGCAGCGCAAGGACGCGGGTATGCGCGCGAATCCGTCCGTGCGGCGTGCCGCCATCTGATGCTCAATGGCATCGCAGAGGTTCGCGCGACGATCGACGAGCGCAACGTGCCGTCAATCTTGCTAGCGGAACGCGTCGGCTTTATTCGCGAAGCCACCGGGATGTCCGAGGACGTGCTCGATGGGGTCCGCGGCACCGACCATCACTACGTCTTGCACACCGTGCCCTCGTGATGCGCCGGGTTCAAATCGGCCGATCTCCGAGAATCGTCGCGCGCCGCACGCGGCGCTTCTCCGGAAAATAGTCGGCCAACGCACAGTGTTGCGCCCAACAATTATCCCAAAATGCGACGGTTCGCGGCTGCCATCGCCAGCGAACCTGAAATTCCGGTTGCGCCATATGCTCGAACAGAAAGCGTAGCAACGCCTCGCTTTCCCGTGAGGAGAGGCCCTCGATGTGCGTCGTGAAGTCTTGATTGACGAAGAGCGCTTTCCGGCCCGTCCTGGGGTTGGTTCGAGCGACAGGATGCGAGACCGGAGGATGCGCGGCATAAACTTGCTCGCGCTGGCTCTCTATTCCAAGATCGCGGAACCGTTGCGCGGTGAAGTTCTTTGCGAACGAGTGCACTGCCCGAAGTCCCGAAACGAGTTCCTTGACCGGCGCGGCGAGGGTCTCGTACGCGAGATACATGTTGGCCCATAACGTGTCTCCGCCCAGCTCCGGGATTTCTTCCGCATAGAGGACCGCCGCTTTCGGCGGCGTTTCGAGGTACGTTACGTCGTTGTGCCACCGGTCGCTGCTGGCGCGATGGGTAGCATCGTGAGCCAGAATCATTATTTCCGGAGCGTCAGGCTCACCCGGATAAAACGGATGTGTGTAAAGCTTCCCGAAGCGGGCGGCGAAATCGCGTTGCTGAACCGGCGATAGCGATTGGTCGACGAAAAAGAGTACGAGATACTGCGACAGGGCCTCTTCGATCGTCGCAACGTCGCTGTCGGCCAACGGAGCGCCGAGGTCGACGCCTTCGATGCCGGCCCCGAGCGCGGGGGTCAGCCGCTGGATCCGTAAGGTCGACGATTGCGCTGGCATCAGACCAACAATAATGCATCGTTGCGGCTCCGCCTACGTCCCCGCGCGCTTTTTGGCACTCCGCGTCCGGAAGCGCTTGCCTGCCCTACCAAATCTCAAAATGAAGGTGGATTGAATGCCGCGTGCGCGCCGCGGCCCCGCAGCAACTCTACAAGCCGTCGTTCGTCGCGGTCGTAGTGCCGGTCGAGTTCGCGGGCCATCTTCATCGACAGCATCAGGTCATACGGTGAAACGAACCACTCCGAAAGGTCCATGCACTCAGCCGCCGCTTTTCGAGCGACACGTCTGTGTCCGAGCACCGAATGGCAACTGGCCAGGACGCGCTGGCATCGCGCACGACCTTTTGCGCTTCCGGCGGCCGTTGCTTGGTCGAGCGCCCTTGCGGCGAGTTCGAGTGCAGATGCTGCGTCGCCGGCAGCGCGCAACGCGTCGGAGCGCCAGTAGGCGCGCGCGCCAAGAAACGCCAGGCCTTCATCGCCTTCAGCCTGCACGAACGCCAGCGCCGACCTGGGCTGCCCAAGCATCGTCAAGGCATGTGCCGTATCGACGGCTAAGAAGTTTAGCGTGCGCATCGTCAGGCGCGAACAATCGATGCCCGAAAGCCAGCGGCGCCATCGGAGCGCCTCTGCGTACTGCAAGCACATCAAATTGAGGTTGATGAAGTGCACGGCGATGTCGCCGACGACCGGAATCCAACCTCGGTCCAGGGCTGTCTTAAGACATACCCACAACGTTTCCAGCGCGAAATCGGTGTTGCCGTATTGGCGGGCATCGCGTACGACGTAGTTGGCCCGAACGAACAGTCCGAAGGGCGAATCTGAAAGACCTGACCTCTCGATGATATCGACGGCCGCTCGCGCAGCGCTGCGCGCCGCACTCCACTCTCCCTGATGATCGTGGCTAAGGGAAAGAGCGTAAAAGGCCCTCGCTAAGAGGCCCGCTCGCGAAGGATCTTCCATCTCATGAGATGGCGCCTCATCTAGGGTCGCAAGCGCGCTCCGATATCTCTGCTGCTTCTTCGCATGGGAAGCCTCAAGATCACCCGCAATCAACTCACGCTGCGCCGCGACGCATCGATCGAGCGTCCAAGCTTCTCGCCGGCAAAATAAATCGATCCATTGCAGCTCGGACCGCGCAATCGCGGTCTCACCGCCCTCAACGGCGATCGCGGCGGCCTCGGTGGCCATCGCGATGCGATACGGAATGGAGAAGTTCGCGTTTTGGCGTTCCTGTTGAAGTAATTTTAGCGCTTCGCCGTAGCTGCCGATGTTGAGGAGACCCGTTGCAAGGGACCACACTGCGGAACCCCTGACGTTCGGCTCGGTTTTGCCGGTAAGTGCGGCTCGGTCGCCGGTCGTGCCGGTATCGTAAACGTCGTCCCCGACCACAAAGGAAGCCAGTTTGAGCAAAGCGTCGTGATGGTCTCGAAAGAACTGCCTGCGTGAGAGGCCTACGGCACGGCAGACGTCATCGACCGATTCCTGGTTCAGATCGTAACGGCTCACCACCGCATGCATGCGGGCGGGTAACCTGTAGAGGCTAACATCGACCGCGCGATCGATCGCCTCCAGGCGATGTTGCGCATCGGCACAGCACGCGCGTATTGCGGCCGGATCATTCGCGAGGGATTGAGAGTCTCTCCCTTGCCGTCGTAACAACCGTCGAAACGCAGCCACTTGCCGCGAGCCTCTCTGCACGAAGGGCGATCTCCTCACCGAGTCTAGTAGCAAGAACGACTTCGGAACGCGCCAAGTCCGTACCTAGCCCGTCAGCACAAGCAGACCAACCAAACGCATCGGGCCGTACCGCATAAAGTGGCACTATCGTCCGGTTTGGAGCGAACTTCGCGAGCGTAGCGCCATATCGGCTCGCCCGTCGCTTGGCTTTCGTTCGCCGACTCAGTAACATAACCGCCAACGAGGAGGCACACCAGCATGCGTACTCTAGCAGTTCTTGGCGTTTCGGCCGTGTTGTTGGCAGCATGTAGCGGCGGATCGCTAACCCCCGCCAACGGTTCCCACGCCGCGCAGTCCGTTCCGGCGCGGGGTTCTTGGATTCTCCCCGGCGCCGGCAAACAGTGGCTGCTCTATGTTTCCGACGAAAGCCTCAATACGGTCGACATTTATAACTATCGCGCCAAGAACGGCAAGCTGTTCGGTCAGATCACCGGTCTCGACCATCCGTTGGGCCAGTGCGTCGACTCGGCCGGAAATGTCTACGTCACCGCCTTCCGCGACAACGAAATTTTCGAGTACGCTCACGGTGGGATAACGCCGATTGCAGCGGCCTACGATTATTACGGGCGTCCCGACGGGTGCGCCGTCGACCCAACGACCGGAAACATCGCCGTCACCAACGGCGTGACGATATCCACTCCCGGCAGCATCCTTGTTTTTTCCGGCGGTCTGAGCGGGAGCCAAACGCTCTATCTGGGCTCGAACGTAGAGCTCGACACGTTTGATCCGCCCGCGTACGACCCGCATGGAAACCTCTTTTTTGAGGGCTATACCTACTCCGCGCAAGCCGTGTTTGGCGAACTTCCGGCCGGAAGCAGCACGATCCAGCTCATCGGCGGCTTAACCCTCACCGAGCCCGCTAGCGTTCAATGGGACGGCGCTTACATCGCCGCAATAGATCCGAATTACCAGAACTCGGGAGTCGTCGCCATCTTTCGCGTGACGGTCTCCGGTTCGACTGCGACAGTCGTGCGCACCACCGTGCTGAACGACACGTGCGGCGGCAGCGGTAACTACGCGCGCATCTACCAGCCATACATCGGTGGGACGACGCGTAAGTTGAACACCGTCGTATCCGGCAACCTTTCCGTCACGTGCAGCAATCGGCTGAACTTTTGGAACTACACCACCGGGGGGAATCCGAAGCGCGTCATGCCTGCGGACATTTCGCCTGAGAGCGGAAGCGGCACGTCGCTTAGTCCCCCGGCAGGCAGCTAGGGCCGGGTCGTTCCACGATCTCCGAAGTAAAGAGTAGGGCGTTGACGAACTGTTGGGCCCACGTTCCGCACCGCTCTGGCTCGGAGAAAAGATCATGTACCGAACCGTCGTCGTTCTATGTTGCGGCTTCGCACTCGCGAGCTGCTCGCAAACGCACGTCGCATCGCCGTTTCTAGCTTCGCCGCAAAAGGCGGCTGCACCGCAGGTCGAAAACTACCGCATTCTGGCCAATTTCACTGGCCCGGACGGCTCCCGGCCCCGTGCCTCGCTGGACCCGCGGAACGGACTGCTCTATAGCACGGTGAGCGACGGCGGCGAGCACGGTATGGGCGCGGTCTTTCGCGTCGATCCCGGCGGTCATCCGAGAGTTCTCCACGACTTCGACGGCGGCGACGGGTGCGCGCCAACGGGCGGCGTCACCGTCACCGGTGGCAACTTACTCTTCGGCACCACGTCGTCGTGCGGCAACGCGAGCAAGGGCGGTACGGTATTTTCGGTCTATATTGCCGCGCCGGTGCGGCTCCGCACCATTCACAAATTCGATCTCGCTACCGACGGCGGCAATCCCGAAGGGACTCCGTTGCGGATTGGAACGACGGTATACGGAACAACACGCAACGGCGGCGCCGGCGGGAAGGGAACGATCTATAGCATCGATGTGAACACCGATGAATTTCGAGTTTTGTACGCCTTCGGAAAGGACAACGATGCGGCGAATCCGGTTGCCGGCCTCGTTGAGGCCGGCGGCAAGCTCTTTGGTACGTCGGAGGAAGGCGGGAAGGACCGGGCCGGAACGATCTACGAGTTCGATCCAAGCACCGGTAAGGAAAAGGTGCTGCACAGCTTCGACCGAACCGACGGCGCCCGGCCGATTGCCGCACTCACGTCGTCCGGCGGGGTCTTCTACGGTGTCACACACACTGGGGGAACCAACTCCGCGGGTGTCATCTTCAAGTTCAACCCAGCGAATGGCGACGAGACGGTCCTTTACCAATTCTCATCGGGCGACGGGCTCGGGCCTAACGGTCCTTTGATCGTGTGGAAGGACGCGTTATACGGCACGACCAAGCGCGGCGGTAAGAGCGGAAAGGACTTCGGAACGGTCTTTCGCTTCACACCAGCGACCAAAGCGTACGACGAGGTGTATGCCTTCTCCGGTGCGCCGGATGATGGTGCACGCCCTGAAGCTGGGCTCGCTCTATCCCGCGACGTACTCTTCGGGACGACCTCCGCCGGCGGCCCAAAAGACCTCG
>CAZMPP010000145.1:0-6970 GCA_964568035.1 uncultured bacterium | reverse complement strand
GATGCAGATCGCGTGTGGCCAAATTGACGAAGCCCGGATCGTTGGCGGCGTTGGTTTCTACGCGCGCACCGAAGTCAAGGACGTCATCGCCTACCTGCGCTATGTAATGAATGCGGCCGACGCGTTGGCGTTCAAACGCATCGTCAACGTGCCGCGGCGCGGCATTGGGCAACAGACGCTGGCGGCGCTCGTGCAGGCGGCAAACTCGGCGCGAGTCTCCGTTGGCGAAGCCATTTTCAGTGCCGATCTGCTGCGCTCGGCGGTTCCCAAGAAGCTCAAGGAGCTCGAGCGCTTTGCCGAGCTCATCTCCAACTTGCGCCGGCGCGCCGAGGCGGGCGGCGTCGCCGATCTGCTCGTGGCCGTGATGGAGGAATCGGGATACGTTCGAGAGCTGCAGAGCGAGGACACGCACGACGCGCGAGCGCGTCTCGAGAATTTGCAAGAACTCATCGGCGTGGCGCGCGATTATGAGGCCAACGACGAGGAGCCGTCACTCGCCGGATTCTTAGCCAACATCGCACTGGTCAGCGACCTCGACGCGCTGGAAGAAGATGCGTCTTACGTTACGCTGATGACGCTGCACAGTGCCAAGGGCTTGGAGTTTCCCAACGTTTTCCTGACCGGATTGGAAGAGGGCGTCTTTCCGCATAGCCGTACGCTCACCGAGCCCGAAGAGCTCGAGGAGGAACGGCGGCTTGCCTACGTCGGCATCACGCGCGCGATCGATCGTCTTTATCTGACGTATGCGGCGCGGCGCGCGCTCTTCGGCAACACTTACGCCTATCCGAAATCGCGCTTCATCGAAGAAATTCCGGCGCTGGAAGTCCTGGAGAGCGACAGCATTCCGCTGCCGCGTCCGGCCGGTGGCCGCTGGCGCGAGGTCGCGATCCACGAATCGGCCGGTGCCGGCGTGCACCTTGGGCTGAAGGACGGCGATCGGGTTCGCCACCCGAAGTGGGGCGAAGGGCGCATCGAGAGCATCGTAGGAGCCGGCGGCGACGGTTTGGTCACCATCGACTTTCCCAACGTGGGGCAGAAGATGCTGATGCTCAAATACGCGCCGCTCGAAAAAATCTAACCGCACGCCGGTCCGGCAGGCGTAAAGATGACTCGAAGAATGCGGGTTGCGGTCGCGGGAGCGACGGGTCGCATGGGCACGGTCGCACGCGAAGCGCTCGAAGGCAGCGGCGAGTATTATTGCGGCCTGGCTCGCGTCGCCGACGCGAAGCGGCACATCTACGATCGCCTCGAGGAGTTCCTGGCCGCAAAACCCGACGTCGTGCTCGACCTCACGACGCAGCCGTCGAGCTACGAGATCTCGCTTGGCGCGGCGGCGGCGGGATGCCATATCGTCGTCGGCGCCAGCGGTTGGAGCGACGAACAGCGAAAGGCCCTAGACGTCATGGCCCAGCAGCATAACGTCGGCGCGATGCTCGTACCCAACTTCTCAGTTGGAGCGGTTCTCATGATGCGTTTCGCACAAGAGGCGGCGCGCTTCTTTCCCGATGCCGAGATCGTCGAAATGCATCACGCCGGCAAGAAAGACCGGCCGTCGGGCACCGCGCGTGAGACGGCAATTCGAATGGAGCGAACCGGCGCGCGTTCTCCGGCGATTCACAGCGTACGCCTGCCGGGGCTAGTCGCGCATCAGGAGGTGCTTTTCGGTGGAACAGGCGAGTTGCTGTCCATCCGCCACGATTCTTTGAGCCGCGAGTCGTTCGTCGCCGGCATGCTCGCGGCAGTCCGTGCGGTCGGGCGCCGCCGCGGGCTTACCGTCGGGCTCGAGGCGATTCTCGACGAACCCGGCGTTTGGGAGTCACAGCCGTGAAGGTCGCAGTCGTAGGTGCGACCGGTGCCGTGGGTGAGACAATCTTGCGTCTGCTGGAAGAGCGGAATCTGCCCGTCGATTCGCTCGGAACATTCGCGTCGCGCCGGCGCGACGCTGCGGTACGCTTTCGCGGCAACGCGCTCGACGTGCAGCCGGCATCGGGCGAGGCGTTGCGTGGTTACGACGTCGTCTTTTTTGCCGGCGGTGAGGACGCCAGCGAACGCTACGCGCGCGCGCTCGTCGAGAACGGTTCCGTCGTCATCGACAACAGCGCCACGTTCCGGCTCGAACGCGACGTACCGCTGATCGTCCCCGAGATTAATGCCGGCGCGCTGCGCGCCGAACACCGGCTGCTGCCGGTCGCGAACTGCACGGCGATCGTGTTGTGCACGGCGCTTCGTCCGATTCGCGATGCCGCCGGTTTGCTGGCGGTGAACGTCGCGACGTATCAAGCGGCAAGCGGCGCCGGTAGAGACGGAATCGAGGAGCTGCTCGAAGGCGAACGTGCGCTCGCGGCAGGGCTCGCGGAGCCGCCGCCGTCGGTCTTCACGCGTCCGCTGGCCCGTAACGTCGTTCCGCAGGTCGGCTCCTTCGACGACGAAGGATGGAGCACCGAAGAGCTCAAGATCCGCGCCGAAACGCGCAAGATGCTCGACCTCCCTGATCTCACCGTTGCGGTGACGTCGGTGCGCGTACCGGTGCGAACCGCGCACAGCGAAGCCGTATTCGTGAGAACGGAACGCCCCGTTACCGTCGCAGAGTTGGCTGCCGCCTACGACACGGCGCCGGGCATCGTCTTCCATCGCGATGGAATCGTGACGCCGCGCGAGGTCGAAGGAAGCGACGAGGTTCACGTCGCCCGCTTACGTTCCGTCGAACCGGGAGATGCCGGCACGGCGGGCACTGAGTTTGCGTTCTGGTGCGTCGGCGATCAGCTGCGCAAAGGCGCGGCGACTAACGCCGTTCAGATTTTGGAACTCCTGCTCGAACGAGGCTACTTGCCGGCGTGAACGCTACGGCTCGAATCGCCGTTCTAAAGTTCGGCGGAACCTCGGTCGCCACGCCCGAGCGGCGCGAGCTCGCCTATCGCCGCGTGCGCGACGCGCTGGACGGCGGTTTTTCCGTCGTCGCCGTTGTTTCGGCGATGGGGCGGGCGCCCGAACCGTACGCCACCGACAGCCTTCTTGCATTGCGCGGCACGGCCCGGACGAACAGCGCGAACGCGGACCTGCTGCTCGCCGCGGGCGAGCAGATCGCTGCGGCCGTTTTTGCCGACGAGCTCGCGCAAGCGGGCGTCGCGGCAATTGCGCTGGCCGGGGCGCAGACCGGAATTATCACCGATGCAAACCACGGCGACGCAAAGATTCTGCGAGTTGACCCGCGGGCAATTCGCGAAGTTCTCGAGCGTGACGCAGTCCCGGTTGTTGCCGGCTTTCAAGGCGTTAGCGAAGAGGGTGCCGTCACGACGCTGGGACGCGGAGGAACCGATCTCTCGGCCATCGCTATCGGACACGCACTCGACGCCGAGCGGGTCGATATCTACACCGACGTGAGCGGCGCGATGACGGCCGATCCCAAGCGCATCTCCGGCGCGCGCACCATCGAACGCGCCTCGCTGGAAGAGATGGCCGAGCTGGCCTCGCACGGCGCCAAAGTCATGCATCATAAGGCGGCCCACTATGCCGATCGCACCGGTACGAGTTACACGCTCAAAGGCCTGGATACCGACCGCGGCACGTTAGTGGACGCGGGCATCGATCACCATCGGCCCGTGACCGGCGTTACCGCCTCGGGGCGAGTGACGTGGATTCGCATCATTCGCGGCGATATTGAATCGCCCAGCCGCCGCATGGAGACGGAGCTGGAGATGTTTCGCCGCGTCGCCGGGGCAGAAATCTCGATCGACCAAGTGACGATCAATCAAGCGGGAGTGGCCTTTGTGGTCGAGGGAGACCGCGGCACCGAGCTGCGCGATCTTCTGCGCGATCTGAACTTGGCGGTCCGCATACGCGAGGGTTGCTCCAAGCTGTCGATCGTCGGGACCGGCATGCGCACCGCGCCCGGCGTGGTGCACCAAGTCGTCGACGCGCTCTCGCGGGTCAACGTAGAAATCATTCACTGTACCGACAGCAATGTCACTATTTCCGTGCTCGTACCGGCCGACGAGATCGTGCAGGCGGAGAGCGCGGTGCACCAGCAGTTCGGACTTGACGCAGGAGATCCACCGGTATGACGCACGCTTTAGGTGCAATTTACACCGCAATGATAACGCCGTTTGACCAACGCGGCGAGCTTGATTTGAGCGAAGGTCAACGCCTGGCGCGATGGCTCGTCGCGCGCGGGAACGATGGCCTGGTCGTGGCTGGGTCGACCGGCGAGGGTCAAACGCTCGATGCGGCGGAGCGCGTCGCACTATATCGCGCCGTCAAAGAGGCCGTTGCCGGCGATGCAATCGTGATGGCCAACGCTGGGACGAACTCGACGCGCGAATCGATTACCGCCGTCAAAGAGGCGCAAGCGGCCGGCGCCGATGCTATCTTGGCCGTCGTCCCTTACTACAACAAGCCGACGCAGAGCGGAATGCTCGCTCATTTCGGTGCCATTGCCGAGGCAACGAGTCTGCCGGTCGTCATTTACAATATCCCGGGGCGCACCGGCGCCAACATGCTCCCCGAAACGCTGCTTCAGTTGGCGCGCCGCCATCGTAACGTCGCCGGCGTCAAAGAATCGAGCGGCGACCTGAAGCAAATCGGCACGATTCTGCGCGACCGGACGCCGGGATTCGGCGTCTGGGCCGGCGACGATCATCTCTTTTTACCCTGTCTGTCGTTGGGCGCGGACGGCGTCGTCGGCGTCGCCTCGCATCTCTGTTCGCTGGAGTACCGCGCGATATTCGACGCGTATCGCCAGGGGCAGGTCGACGAAGCCGCCTCCATCGCCGGCTCGCTCCTACCCCTTATCGACGCCCTCTTTGCAACGACCAGTCCGATTCCGGTCAAATGGGCGATGGCGCAGTTGGGCTTCCACGTCGGACCGTGCCGTCTGCCGCTCGACGAGATTCCCGCTTCCGTCGCGGACCGGTTGCGTCCGTTGCTCGCGCCGTACGCGACGCAACCCGTCGAGACGCGGTGAAGGCGATCGAAATTCTGGGCTGCCGCCTCGATCCGATCGATGCCGGCGAAGCCGCGCGGCGCATCGTGGAGCTCGCGGGTACGACCGCCGGCGCGCAGGTCGTGACGCTCGGCACCGAGATGGTCGTCTACGCTCAGAATAACGAGCGCTTTCGCGCCATCGTAAACGGCAGCGCGCTCTCGCTTTGCGATACCGTCGGCTTGCTGGCCGTAGCGCGCAAACGTGGCGCGCCGTTGCGCGAACGCGTCGCCGGCGTCGAGCTGATCGAAAGTCTTTGTCGCGAAGCGGCAGCGCAAGGACTGCCGGTTTACTTCCTCGGCAGCGCGGAGGGCGTCGCCGCCGAAGCCGCGGCCATCTTGTCGCAGCGTTATCCCGAACTGCGCGTCGCCGGCGCGCGCAGCGGTTACTTTAGCGAAGCAGAGACGCCGGCGGTCGTCGCCGCGATAGCGGCGAGCGGAGCGAGACTGCTCTTTGCCGGACTCGGTTCGCCGCGCCAGGAGTTTTGGCTCGCCGATCACCTGCGCGAAACGGGCTGCGGAGCCGGCATCGGTGTCGGCGGTTCGTTCGACGTCGTCGCCGGACGAGTCGCGCGCGCGCCGCAATCGTTCCGGCGGCTCGGTTTGGAGTGGCTCTATCGTTTGCTCAAAGAACCATGGCGCTGGCGCCGGCAACTGGCGCTGCCTCGCTTCGTCTGGCTCGTCGCACTCGACGAACTCGGAATTCTTCCGGCGCGCAAGAGCGTGGTGAACTCGTGAAGGCAATGATTTTAGCCGGCGGTCTCTCGACCCGCCTTTATCCGTTGACCAAAGCGGTTCCCAAGCCGCTCGTTCCGGTTGCCGGCGCACCGAATGCCGCGCACCTCATCCGCTATTTAAAGTCGTACGGCTTCGACGAGATCGCGATCAACGTTCACTATCTCGCCGACGCCATCGTCGCCACGCTGGGCGACGGTTCCCGCTTCGGCGTAAAGCTGCACTACTCGTACGAACCCGAACTGATGGGCAGCGCCGGCGGCGTGAAGAAGATCGAGGAGTATTTCGGAGACGAGGATTTTATCGTGATCGGCTGCGACGAAGTGACTGATCTGCGACTCGACAGCATCCTTGAGTTTCATCGCGATCGCCAAGCGACGGCAACCATCGGCTTGGTCCCGCGCGAAGACGTCGAGCAGTACGGCGTCGTGGTGTTGGGCGAGCGTGGGAAAATCGTCGGGTTTCAGGAGAAGCCGGCGAAGGGAACCGAGCTCAGCAAGCTAGCGAACACCGGCGTCTATATTTTCTCTCCGGAAATTTTTGCTCATATTCCCGCAAACGAATTCCACGATTTCGGGAAACAGGTTTTCCCCGCGCTGCAGACGGCGGGCGAGCCATTCTATGGTTTCGAAGCGCACGGCGCCTATTGGGCCGACATCGGAACCCCCGGCGAATATCGCCGCGCCAGTTACGACGTGCTGCGCGGCGTGATAACGATCCCTGGGACCCCGGCCACCGGGGCCGATCCGTCGGCCAAGATCGGAAGCGACGTCCGCATCGAAGGTCCCGTTCGGCTCTGCGCCGGAGCGCGCGTCGGCGACGGCGTGACCATCGTCGGGCCGAGCATCGTCGGCGAAGGCGCCGCAATCGAGCCCGGGGCCCGGCTGGAGCGTGCCATACTCTGGGAAGGGGCGCAGATCGGCACAGGCGCCCACCTGGAGGATACGGTCGTGGGCGCCAATTACGTCGTTTTGCCGGGGGCAAAAATTGAGAACGCGCTCGTCGCAACGGACGAATAGATGGGTATATTCCAATCGTGTCGCGCGCGAGAGTCGTGCTCTTACTTCTGGTCACCGTCGCCCTGGCTGGGGCGAACGTGCCGGAGCGCGGCCGGGCGGGGAACGTTGCCGTCGGCGACTTAGCGCCGCCCTTTGCGATCGACACCCTGGACGGCCGGTCGATAACCGCCGACTTTCACGGAAAACCGGCCTACATCAACGTTTTTGCGACCTGGTGTTCGCCCTGTCAGCGCGAGCTG
>CAZMPP010000144.1:2770-6988 GCA_964568035.1 uncultured bacterium | reverse complement strand
AGGACTGCAAGATCGCGACCGACGCGCCCAGCTCGCGACCGTCGCGTATGGCTTGCGCGGTCAGCACCGTGGCGAACCCTTTGCGGCGAGCGTGCGGCAGCGTCGCGACGTTATAGATCCCGGCTACGCCGTCGTTAAGCGCCAGCGATGAGGTAGCGACCAGATCGCCATCGAGCCAAAGCCCGTAGTTCCGCAACGGCCCGCTCGGATTCTGCGCGACCTCAACGGCAAAGGGAACGTACGCATCGGAGAATGCCTGCGGCAACCCGGAAGCCACACCCAGGACGTCGCTCCACACGCGCGCATCGGCTTCGTTGGCTATCGTCGCGATGGTGATGCCGCCGTCGCCGAGGCCTCCGACCTCAACCAAAGCCGAGCCGAGGTCGAGCGACATGCACGGCGACGCATCGACGTGCCGAAAACCCGCCGCCGTTAAGCGCCGGCCCAAATCGGCGGGCCGATCGTCGGGGAGCACCCACCACAGCAGCGGCACGCCCATGGCGAGCGCCCCCGCCTTCACCGTTTCGATTGCAGCGTCCGCACTCGATGGATCGAGGCGTGCCGCGAATAGGCTGTTGAAGAGCGCAATCCGGATCGGCGTCAGCACCCAAAAGAGCTCGTCGCTCTCATGCACCTCCGCACCCGGTAGAATGCGCGCGAATTCCCGAAACACATAAACGAGGTTGCGCTCGATGTTAACAATACTCGACAATCCGGCTCCTCCGTAACGGCCCGGCATTCCGTGCAACGCGAGCCGCGCCTTCTGCAACTTGATAACCGCACGCAACCTTTAAAACGTCTACGGTCACAGCATCATTGACTTGCGTTAATCATGCCAAAAAATCTTTTAAAATAGCAGCAAACTAATGACGCCAGTCGCTGGACGCGCTTTTACCGCGGCTCTATTCTGAGCGCAGAGGAGGATATCATCATGACCTTTTCCCGGATGCTTACAGGCGGTGCGCTCGCGATGCTCTGCGTCAGCGCCTGCGGAGGCCCAAACACCGTAGCCAACAATCCCGGAACGATTCCCTCGGCGAACGCCGTTCGCGGCAGCGGGCAACCAGCAACGGCCGAAAGCTCGCCAAACATAAACCCCGACGTTCAACATCGGCTCTTTTGGCGACCCGATCAGTTGACGCTGCAAAAAGGCGCTAAACAACCGGCCAAACTGTTCTACCACGGAAACCGCCCGCTGCTAATCGCCGACGATTGCACGGGCAGAGTAGCCCTCGATCAAATCGGTTTTGCTCGCATCAAAGCCTATCGCATCAAGATCTACGAGGTGCTTGCGCTCCAACAAGGGCCATTCCACTGTTCGGTCTTCGCGAAGACTCGCGGCAAACCGTCGCTGCGCGCCGTGCTTCACATCGACGTGTCAGCGTAGGTCCGGAATCCGACTCCTTAGCAGGGCCTCAGTACGGCATCTCGTCGTGGCCGAGGCCAAAGTAGTGTCCGAGCTCGTGCATCACCGTTTCGCGAATTTGTTCGATCGCGTCGGCGCGCGAGCTCGAGGCACGCTCGATCGGCCCGCGGAAAAGGGCGATCTCGTCGGGCAGCAGCGGCATGTCGTGCGTTCTATCGGGGAGCGCGACGCCCCGATAGAGGCCCAGCAACTCCGAATCCGGATCCTCGTCGTCCTCGATGTTTTCGAGATCTTCGTCGGACGGTTCGTCCTCGACGGTGATAGCGACGTTTTTGATGAGGCGCGTGAAGCGCTCCGGTAGCGACTCGAGCGCTTCATTAACCACACGCTCAAACTCGGCTTGCGTCAATCGCCGATCATCTTGTTCGACGGCAGCGGAACGACCAGGACGCGCGGATTGAAGCCCGGCGGCGGCGCATCGGAAATGCCCGCCGGCGGTGGGACCGGCATAACGCCGATGGATTTGCACGACCATGGGCTCGGAATCGCGCGCACGACGTCGTCGGGAATGATTGCCTGCTCCGCCGGAATCGGCGGCTTTTTACCGCTCAGTCGATCAGGATCGAAACCGCCCGATAAATCACCGTTGAGATCACTTCCGTCGCGCGGCCCAAACGGCATATAGCGCGCCTCGTCGGGCAGTTGCGCCAGCGGCGTCCGGCCGAAGAGCTGGTTGACGAACTTAACGACCGACGCTTGATCGTTGTAGTCGTGCACGACGGCGTTGCGCGCATAGGGCGAGACGAGGAGCATCGGCACGCGCTGCCCGTTGCCGCACGGAAAGCTGTCGGGGCATACTAGCCACGACGGCGGCGGCACGTGATCCCAAAAACCGCCGGGATCGTCCCAGGTGATGACGATGGCCGACTGGCTCCAGTATTTGCTGCGCGCGATCAAGTTAACCAGCGCCGCCACGTCGGCTTGCGCGATCTGCATGTCGGACTCGCCCGGATGATCGTCGTCGCCGGTAAAGGTGTTCGGCGCGGCGCCGGCCGGTTTGAGACCGAGATTGCTGCCGAAACCGCCCTTTAGATAGAAGAGGCCGCCGTCGCCCAGCTTACCGCCTTCGATGTCAGGCTGGAACTGCGTGATGTCGGCAATGTGGCGATCCATCGCCGGGTTGTTGGCGATGTAACCGAAGTAGTGCGGCGCAAGATGATGCGTCACTAGTGTGACGCGTTTCGGGTCGGCTGGATTGGCGTAACCCTGCTCGTACCACGTCCAGTTGACCGGCGCTTGCGCTTTACCGCGCAAGAACGCAATGTCGTTAGCGATATCTTGCGTGTTGTTGGTGAGGTCGCCCGCCTGCGCACCTTCGAGGTTGAGCATTACCGTCGCGTAGGTTTGATCGACTTGATGCTCTTGGCTGAACTCTTCGCTGTTGTACGGCCCCCACGCAGGGTCGAGGTCGACCCAAATGGGGACGCCGCGGCCGCCGGCGCTCGGCGGCTCCTCCGTGTAGGGCGGCCCGAAGCTGCCGTAGCGCTCGTACTCGGTCTCGCCGTTCTGCGCGGCGATGATCTCGACGTTGCTCGGCGTCGACGGCCCGCGCGCGCCTTGAAAGAACGAGTCGAAGAGCGCGAAGCGGGACGCGTAGTTCCACAGATAGGGAATGGTGTCGCAATCGACGTGCGCCATCGATTCGTCGCCGACCGATGCTGCTTGCGAAGCATCGGTCATCCCCAGTTTCTGACGCGCCTCCGGCGAGAGGCCCGTCGCCAGTGCCGCTTCTTGCGTGACGAAGCCATCCATCGCACCGTTGTTAATCGCGGCGTCGAAAAGCTTGCGTGCGTTGCTCAGCACGCCGACCTGTGACGTCGCGATTCTAAAGGCTTGCGTGTCGCGCTGAGCCACGGGGTTATATTGCTTAAAGCCGTGCTTTTTCGCGTCGGGCGAGTAGACGCCGTTGGCGCCCGGGAACGTTCCAAAGTAATGATCGAACGACCGGTTCTCTTGATAGATGACGAACACGTAGCGCACGCGCTGCTGGATCGAGCTCTGCAGTGGCGAGGGCGGCTGGCCGGGACCGGCCGCCGCGAGCATCGTGAGAATTGCCGGCAAGAGAATTAAGCGCATGCCCGCGCTGATTCGGCCGAACCTTCGGAGCGTCCGCCAAAAGACCGGGGCCGCTTTTCTAGGGACCTGGATAGGAGGCCGTTGCCTGCTTGCGAAGGCCCTATCTCTTAAGGAGGGCTTTTACCCGTGAATAAATCTCTGCGCTTAATTTGCGCTTTATCGCTATTTGTGACCGTCTCGGGTGCCGGCGCACTCGCCGCCGGGACGGTAACCGTTGAAGGAACGCCGGCTCCCACGCAACCCAAGCCGGATTTTTCCGGCATGAAATTTCTGATCGGTACCTGGACGTGCAGCGACGTGAGCTCGCGCCGCCCCGGACCGTTCACGACGACCGAAGTGTACTCGATGGATCCCAGCGGCTATTGGATGCTTCGCGAATCGACCATCCACAAGGCGTCATGGATTCCGCGCGAAGTCCACAGCGAAACCAAGTACACGTTTGACTCGTATGCGAAGCGCTGGGTTCGCGTCACGACCGGCGATCGGGGCGGCTACGCGGTTGCCACGGCGCCGATGTCGAGCGGGAACACTCGGACCTATACTTACGCGGTACAAAGCAAAGCGCCCGACATCGCGTCGTTTGAGCCCGAGGTCATGGCTAAGATGAGCGACACCAAGAAAACGATGACGACCTCGTTTACCGAAACGAACGGCCGCGTCGTTAACGTGAAGGAGACGTGTACTAAGTCGTAGTGCGCAGTTGCTGCGCAGGTATC
>CAZMPP010000144.1:217-2670 GCA_964568035.1 uncultured bacterium | reverse complement strand
TTAACGTGAAGGAGACGTGTACTAAGTCGTAGTGCGCAGTTGCTGCGCAGGTATCGTCACCGGTACCGGTTGCGGAGCGGAAACGCGAAGGCGGGCGAGCATCTCGTGCGTGGGAAGTTTGACACTGCGAGCGATGCCGACGAGTTTGAGAACGCGGATCGTCAGCCAGGTGAGGTCGAACTCGAACCAGCGCAGACCGTGGCGGGCCGAGAATGGGAAGGCGTGGTGGTTATTATGCCACCCTTCCCCCCACGCCAGTAACGCAACCCACCAGTTGTTGGTGGATAGATCGCTGGTGCGAAACGTGCGATAGCCTGTTAAGTGCGCGGCGCTGTTCACGAGCCACGTGATGTGATACGTCGCGACGAGTCGTGCGAAGATTCCCCACACAAGCAACGACCAGCCGCCGATGACGAACAACACTACGCCTAGCACGATCTGCCACAGCACCTGCGTCTTATCGAGAAAGCGGTAGAACGGATCGGCCGCCAAGTCCGCTGCGAGCCGGCGCTCCTCAGCCTTCGTTGGCCGCGCCGGGTTCGGCAAATATAACCATCCGACGTGCGCCCACCAAAAGCCGCGGTCCATACCGTGAGGATCGCCCTCGCGGTCGGCGCGTGAATGATGGCGGCGGTGCGTCGCAACCCACCTGATCGGGCCGCCTTGCAGGGCGAGAACGCCTAGGAAGCTCACAAGGTACTCGATCGGTCTGGGCATCTGCAGGCTGCGGTGCGTGAGCATTCGATGGTAGCCAAGCGTTACGCCGATGCCGGCGGTTACCCAACCGATGATTATTGCCGCGACGACGGCGTTCCACGAAAAGAGCGCCGGCACGAATGCCAATAGCGCAGCGACGTGGATGAACAAAAGCCCTAGGCCGGTCGCTACATTACTCCGGCCGCGCCGGACGGGAGAAGCTTTCACGCTGTTATGACCTTTAGAACGCCAAGAAAAGTTGCAAAAAACCGCTTATTAGAAGAGGCGACGCCATTTGCCGGTGGAGTTGCCGCGTTGGCGAATGCGCTCGCCGAACACGATTGCGCTACCGTCCGAAGCGTGCGCTCGTCGTGCCGCTTCGCCCTGCGTCTTGCCGGTGAAGCTGGCTCGTTGTGAATTACCTCGCCTGGCGGCATAGTCTCCAGCCGGCCGGCGCTCGATATAAAAGCTTTGATTGCTACGGGGCAAGGGGCTTCCTCATTTCTTGAGCACCGGGAACGGGCCGATCGGCGGCGACACGTAGGAATACTTTTCCCCGCAGACGCGGCAGACGTTGAGCGGGCTTCCGAAATGTTCGTGGGGCGGATACACTTTGGGAGCGGCTTTTGGCCGCTTTTTGGTGGGGGCTTCAGGTACGATAATATTCGATCTTCCTTGCTCCTGAGGCTAGGAGCGCGGCGCGTTCTACAATTGTAGTCGCGACGAAGTTGTTCTAGAAGGCGGCAAAAAGGCCTGGTGCGACTTAGGTTGGATCGAGCGTCCGCCCCCTGAGCTGGATCCCCACTAAAGATCGCGCATGCGCGGGAGCCGCGTTGGGTACGTACCGTCCGGATAGCGGCGGTTCCACTGCGTTGCGCGCATCGCGAGATATTCAAAGTTCTCAAATGCGGACATTCCGGCGTGCTCGCGGACCAGGGCGATCAATGGTTCCGCGTCTCGCCACGCGCTCAGCACCTGGGCGGACGTAATGTCGAGAAGTACTTTTTCGTCGATCAGGGTGTATTTGCAGTAGGTGCCGATCTGCTCCCAAAGATCGAGTGCCAGAAACTCCGGGTACTTCGCTCGTTCGAGCGAACCCGGCGTCTTTAGAGCCTCCACGTACTTCGGATCTTTCATCTTTTCTGGTATCGCGCGCAACTCCGATAGTGCGGATTGCACCGCCGGGAGATTCCACTGATTCAAGATCTCGAGGAGCCCGTTGAGGTGATTGCTTTGGCGCAAATATCGGAGCTGGACGATCGCCGCCACCGACGCGGCCGCCACGACTACTAGGGTCGCGCCTGATAGTAGAACGCCTAGGGCGGCCTCGCTCACTCCAGCGGCTTTCTCCATCCCGCGCCCTCGGTACTCTCCTGTCGTGGCAAACAAGCAGTGAGAACGACGCGGTCTTCAGCCGTCGCGGCTATGCTATCGCGCCGTTGCTGCGCTTGAATAGAGTTCCGCCAGCATTTTGGTGCGCGCGTCGATCAACGCGGTCGCGTTGCCAACCAGCGTTTTCTCGTCGGAAAGGTTTATTCGGAGAAAGCGCCGCTCCAATGCTGCCGGCGAGTCGTTGAAGCCGTTTTTTAACAATGCGACAAATCGCGGAGAGAAGCTCTTCGAGTCGGATTCGAAGCGCGTGAAGTAGTCCAATGCGAGCAGTCCGGCGTAGAGGTAGTTCACGTCGTAGAGCGGGTCGGTAAAGAACAGCCGGTTGCGCGCCCTTTTGTGCGGCTCCAGGCTTTGCCATCGCGACG
>CAZMPP010000144.1:0-207 GCA_964568035.1 uncultured bacterium | reverse complement strand
GTTGCCGGGTCGTTTACAGACGAGGGGTCGTAGCGCGCAAAAACCTTTGTGGTTAGGGCGTTGAAATCGGCGGCGGTTTTGATCGTGCCGTCATCGACCCCGCGATAAATGGTGCCCTCCAGTTCCGTCTCCTCGGCGGAGCCGAAGACTTGGAAGGTTGCGTCGTGGAGGAAGTAGTTCAGATAGTAGGCCCGCTCGGCGCCTGTC
>CAZMPP010000143.1:0-6996 GCA_964568035.1 uncultured bacterium | reverse complement strand
GCCGTATCCGCAGCAGGCGCCTTCGTACCCGCAGCAGTCGTACCCGCAGCAGCAGTACCCTCAGCAGTCGTACCCCCAGGAACCGCAGACCTCTGGCCCGCGGCCCTCGTACGCGCTGCCTGAGCCGACTTACGCTCAAAAAGACTATATTCGCGGCACTCTGAACGGATTTGACGGGCAGTGGATCGTCTACATGCACGACGCGCACGGCTATAACGACCACATCAGCCTCCACCAGGGCACGATCATCAACCCGACCGGCACCCGCCTCGTAGAGGGCATGCAGGTGGTCGTCTACGGCTACAGCGACCACGGGACGTACCAAGCCAACCGGGTCGATGTCCTCAACTGGCAAGCATTCACCCCATATCCCGGATACAACGTCGGCTACGGTTACGGGGGGTACTATGGCTACCCGTACTATGGCGGCATCTACCCGGGGTACTACGGGGGATGGTACCCCTATGGATTTGGCCTCGGTTTAGGCTTGGGCTTGGGTTGGGGCGGCTACTACCGGCCATGGGGCTGGGGTTATCGCGGCCCATGGGGCTGGGGCGGCCGCGGCTATTACCGGCCGTGGGGCTGGGGCTATCGCGGCCCGTGGCGGCACCACTAGCCTAGCCGCCAGCGAGCCCCGGGCGAGAACGACGGCGCCCTACCAGAGCGTGCCGTCGGCCGCCAAAATATAGAGAATCGGGCCGAGCCCCCAGACAATACTGACCACAAACCAGACGATCTTTACGGTCGTCGTCATATCGCCGCGCCCAAGCAGGTTGACCCACATCAGGATCATGGCGATCGGATGCAAAAAGATCGAGATCAGGATTTCGAAGAGGAGCTTCATCTCAGAAGTATTCTTCCCCGCATCGCTTTGCCGCCTTCGGTGTTTTTAAGAACGCGAGGAGAGATTATGCGCCACGACGTTACACCTGAAATCCAAAAGACCGAGCAAGAATGGAAGAACGAGCTCGGCCCCGAGCGGTACCGTATTCTTCGCGAAGCCGGAACCGAAGCGCCGTTTACGGGTCCGCTACTCGAGGTCAGCGACGATGGGACCTATGTTTGCGGTGCCTGCGGGCAGCCGCTCTTCGGTTCCGATTCGAAGTTCGAATCGCATTGCGGTTGGCCGAGCTTTACTCATCCCGAGCAGCGCGAGAACGTGCGGCTCCTCGATGATCACAGTCTTGGCATGAAGCGCATCGAGGTACGCTGTAAACGATGCGACTCACACCTCGGGCATGTCTTCGACGACGGGCCCGGCCCAGAAGGGACGCGATATTGCATCAACTCACGTTCGCTAAACTTTCGGCGCTCGCCGCAACCCTAGCGCTGAGCGCAATGCCCGGTGCCGCGCAAGCGCAGAATCCGCCCACCGTCGTCAGCGTTCTCTACGCCGGCTCGCTCGTCACGCCGATGGAAGGACCGATCAAGGCCGCGCTGCGCGCTCAGAACGTCGACTTCCAAGGTGAGGGCGGTGGAAGCAAAGCGCTGGCCAATCTCATCGTGTCGGGCGTTCGCACGCCCGACGTCTTCATCAGTGTCGATCCGAAGCTGGTCGCAAAGCTCGGCGGCCGCGTCGCGTCGTCGGTTACCTTCGCCGGTACGAGCCTCGGCATCGCCTGGGCCACAAACTCGCGCTACGTTTCGCTCTTCCAAAGCGTCCTCGCTGGAAAGACTTCGCTTCAGAATGCGCTGCAGACGCAGGGCCTGCGCATCGGGCGCACCGATCCGGCGCTCGACCCCAAAGGCCAGTACACGATCGAAGGCATGACGATGTGGCTCGGACGCGACGGCGCCCAGCGCATTTTAGGTGACGATGAAAACCCGGCGCAGATTTTCCCCGAGCAAGATTTGCTTGCGCGCGTGGATACCGGACAGGCCGACGTCGGATTCTTCTATCGCACCGAAGCGGTAGCTCGCGGCTACCAGTTCATCCCGCTGCCGGGGAAGGCGGCGCTCACCGACCGCATCACCTATACGCTGGCGGTGCTCAAAGCCGCACCCCATCCCGATGCGGCGCGCACGTTCGCCGAGTTCATCCTCACCGGTAAGGGTCGCGCGATTCTGGAAAAAGCCGGGGTGATATACCTCGCGGGGAACTGACCTCGCGGGGTAACGTCCGCTAACGGGTATGAACCAAAGCATGACGGTAAAAGCGCAGTTCCCGCAAGAGCAAGTCCAGGACGGCACGTTCGAACGGCAGGCCGACGCCTTCCGCGACTGGGTGCGCGCCGACGGCAGCTCGCCATATCCGGTCGAAGCCGGCCGCTATCATCTCTACGTTTCGCTGGCCTGTCCATGGGCGCACCGCACGATTATTCTGCGCCGGCTCAAAGGCCTCGACGCCGCTATCGGCATGACGGTCGTCGATCCGATTCGCGACGAGCGTGGCTGGCGATTCACCGCCGACGAGCCCGATCCCATCAACGGCTGGGCCTTCTTGAGCGAAGCCTATACGGCGAGCGATCCTGGTTATCGCTCGCGCGTCACCGTGCCGGTGCTGTGGGACAAGAAGACGCGACGCATCGTCAGCAACTCCGACGACGACATCATGCGGATGTTCGAGACCGAGTTCGATGCCATCGCCGCCAATCCGGCACTCGATCTGTATCCCGTGCACCTGCGCCCCGAGATCGACGAACTTAACGACTTTCTCTACGAAACTTTTAACAACGGCGTCTACCGCGCCGGCTTCGCCACCTCGCAAAACGCGTACGAGCGGGCCGCCTACGGCGTCTTTACGACCGTCGACGCGATGGAAGAGCGCTTAGCCTACCGGCGCTATCTGCTGGGCAACGATCCGGTCGAAACGGATTGGCGTTTCTTCGTAACGCTCGTCCGTTTCGATCCGGTCTACTACGGTCATTTCAAGTGCAACCTGCGGCGCGTCGTGGATTACCCGAACCTCTACGGCTATCTACGCGACCTGTACCAAATCGACGGCGTGGCGCAGACCGTGGACTTCGACCACATCAAGCGCCACTATTACTACACGCACGACGACATCAATCCAACCCGCATCGTGCCGATCGGCCCGATCATGGATCTCGACGCCCCGCACGACCGCGCGAGTCTGGTTTCAGCTAGCGATTAGCGGCGTTTGGGCCTGCTCGAAGCAACCGTAACGGCGACCGCTTTTGACGGTATGCCGTTGGCGACGACGACGAGGTGGCTCGCTCCCGTATCGATGCCCGACGGAACGTCGAAGTAGGTCCAAACCAGCTTCGAGCCCGTTGCTACGCCCATCGAGCTATGATCGTGCGTCCGCGCGTAAAAGACGTGTCCGGTCCCATCGTTGGTAATGCGCACGAGCGGGTAGTTCGTTGCGTTCTGATACTCGTCACCGAACGCCATTACTTGCGAGAGGCCATTGAACTGCGTTCCGGTGATCTTATACGTCTGTCCGGCCGAAACGCTCGACGGGACACTCTTGATCTTCGGAGCCCAGCTCGCTTGCGGCGATCCGGTCGGCGTGTAGAGCGCTACCGTGCGGCCCAACATCATCACTTGTCCAGTGGGTAATAAGAGCGGCGGTCCCGACCAGTTCAGGCCGGCTTGCGTGAACGTCTTACCATCCCACTCGTAGGTGCGGCCGGTATTTCCAAAGACGAGCACCTTGCCGTTGGGCTCGAGCAACGCGTACGAGTCGCCGGCATTATCATCGTTGGGAAAATCCGGACCGGCAGTCCATTTCCCCGCAAGGCTTCCGCTCGAGTGGTATACCGCGGTATGCCCCTGGCCGTACCCGCTTCCTGCCTGCCCCGAGCCGGTCGCGAAAACCGTGCCGTCCGGACGCAGGACCGCAGGCCCTATCTCTCCCGGCGGATAGTAACAGTCGCGTTTCTTTGGTCCGTAAGAAATGCAGCCGCCGCTGCTCCAATGCGATGCCAAATTGACGGGCGTTTTGCCGGCGGTCTTCCATCGATTCGTCGACGGATCGTAAATCTCGGAGTTGGGATCGTTCTTCACGTCGACAGTCAAAATCGTGCCGTCGGGCAGCAGCGTCCAGCCCTCCTCGGCATTAAAATCCGCCTTCCCCGAGTTATGGTTTGGGAGATCTTTCCATTGCAGCGTCTTGGGATTCAGGACGGCGTCGCGTTTGGAAATTTTCTGTCCCAGCAGCATCCGTCCGTCGGGCAGCATGCTCGATGGCGAGTCGCCGATCCAGCCCCAGCCATTGGGATGACCGAGCGACGTCCACGTGTCGGCAACCGGATCGTACACCGCGCCCAAATTCGTGAGCGCAAAGCTGCCGAAGTTATATTCACCGCCGGACATTACCAGACGCCCGTCGGCGAGCACGTTCGATGCACCGGCGTCGGGACTGTATCCCGAGGGCAGCGATGCGGCTTGTTTCCACGTTCCTTTGGAATAATCGCCGTTCGCGTCGGGAGTATAACGGGACCATCCGGTGCCGCTGGTTTGGGCGAGCACCGTTCCGTCCGTTAGTAAAAAGCCGATGTTCGCACCGGAAAACGATTGTGGCTGGCCGGAGTGCGAGTGAATGAGGTGCCACACCCCGCTCGTTGGGTCTCCGTTGACCGGCGCAGAGGCCGTTCCCGGTAACATCGACCGGCTGCCGGAACAGGCGGTGACTCCAAGAGCTAAAGCAATGAGTCCAACGACAATCGATTTGATGCGCACATGTCCTCCTTAAATAGCATCCGCTTCCTTATGAGTCAGGGCGGCATCTCCTAGTAAGCCAAACGCAGTTTCCTGACCCATGCCTGACCCTAAAAACTAGGCCTCCGGGCGCCTTGACAATCGAACATATGTTCGATTAGCATGAATCTCCCATGGCGGTACCGGCGATATCCGAACCGGTTCGTCCCGAGGCCCTCGAGCGGCTCCGGGAACGTCTGCGTGAGATCTCGGCTCGCCCCACCCCCACCCTCGAGCCGAGGCTCTCGACTGACATTCCTGCGGTCGACCGGCTGCTCGAGGGCGGCTTTCCAGTCGGCATCATTGCGACAATCGAGGGGGCGACCGGGCGTTGGAGCCTGGCGGCGGGTCTGCTGGCGCGCATGACCCGGCGCAGCCTGGTCGCCATCCTCGACGATGGCGCGCTCTACCCGCCGAGCCTGGTCGAGGCCGGAGTGCGTCTCGATCGCGTGCTGGTCGTGCCCGCCCGCGGGGCGCTGGCTATCGCGCGGGCGGTCGACATTCTGTTGCGTTCGCGCATCTGCCGCTTGGTGCTCATGCCGGCGATTGCCCTGCGCGATGCGCTATGGACGCGCTTGGCATCGCTCGCGCATCGCAGCGGCGCGCTCTTGATCGTCGTGGCGGCGCGCGCCGGTGCCGCTTTGAGCGCGGCGGCGGGAGTGCGGCTGCACTGTACGCTCGAGCGGGTTTTCATACGCGGCGAGCGCGGATTATGGGGAAGCGTCACCGGCTTCGAGCTTTGCGTCGGCGTGCGCAAGCACGCGCGTTTGCCGGCCGGACGTACCGCGCGCGTGCGAGTCGGATGCGAGGCCATGCGCGATGCTGCTCTGCGTTGACGTCGAGGGCGACGCCCCCGAGCGGACTCTTTGGGAGGAGATGCTTGACGTTCTCGATGCGGTCTCGCCGCTTGTAGAAGATACCGCCGCAGGCCGCGCCTTTCTCGACATGCACGGCATTGCGGGGAGCGCCGATGCATGGATCGCGCAAGCTCGCGACGTGCTCTCTCGCTTCGGCGTCAGCTTGCGCATCGGTGCCGGAGCCAATAAAATTGCGGCTTCCGCAGCCGCGCGTCTTGCCGATGGAACCGTCTGGGAACCCGGGAGCGAGCGCGAACGCCTCGCGCCGTTGCCGCTGCGCGTACTCGAAATCGAGCCGGAGATCGTCGAACGTCTGCGCCTGCTCGGCGTCGAGCGCCTCGGCGAGCTGGCGGCGCTCGCGCACGGTCCGTTCGTGCGGCGCTTTGGCGTGGCAGCCGCGCAGTGGCACGAACTTGCACAGGGAATTGATAACCGTCCCTTCGTTCCACGTGCGCATGCCGTAGCGATCGAGGCCGCGATCTTCGGCGAAGGGCGCGCCGCCGACGAGGCACAGGTCTTCTTCGCGCTGCGCATGCTGCTGGCGCGTATCTGCACCGATCTCGAACGCTGCGGTAAGCGCGCCGGTGCGTTGCATTTGGCGGTCGAGCTCGAAGATGCCGGCGCCCACAACTTCGACGTGCCGCTGGCCATGCCGACGGCTCACGAACGCACGATGTTCGAAATGCTTCGCGCCAAGCTCGAAGGCGTGACGTTCAACGCGCCGATCGACGGCCTGCGGCTTGCGGCCCGGCGGTTAGAAGAAGGAGGCGAGACGCAGCCGTTGTTCAGTGCGGACGATCTCGATCCACAAAAAATCGCGGTCACCATCGCCCGCCTGGAAGCCGTGCTCGGCTGCGGCGTAACGCGCGCACAAACGCGTGAAGCGCACGTTCTCGAAGAGCGCTTTAGCTACGAGCCGTTCACCACACCGTCGCGTACAATGTTCGAAAAGCCGCAATCTCAAAGCGATCTCGTTCCGCAACTGCGCTTGCTTGCGGTGCGCGAAGTTCCGGTGCAACTGCGCGGCGGGGAACCGGCGATGGTCGATCGGCAAGCGGTGCGGCAATGCGTCGGACCGTGGCGCATCGACGAACGCGCCTACACCGCCTCTCCGGTTACTCGCGACGAATACGATGTGGTTCTCGAAGATGGAACCTTTGCCCGCATCTACCGCCAAAACTCCCACTGGTACTTGCGCGGCGTGTACGAGTGAGTTTGTTAGGGATTGGTGTGGGACACAGTAGGTTCGGGGACGCTCGCTGTCGCTCTCGGCATCCCGCCTTCGCTCCTCCTCACTCGCCCCTCACCGTCAATATAAAAGCTCACATGGCCCATCAATTGTGTCATTCGCGTGCTCGCAAACTTAGAAGGAACACAGACCTTCACCATGATCGACCGCAACTTCGCACTCACCGATCGCGCGCTATGAATTCGCTATCGTCCTCGACGATAGGGGCTTTTTTGTCGTGTCTGCCTG
>CAZMPP010000142.1:0-7045 GCA_964568035.1 uncultured bacterium | reverse complement strand
GGATGGGCGGTTCGGCAACCTCCAGCAGGTTGCGCGGCGCGCGCCACGGCGTTCCCATCGCGAGCGAGACGCGCCCGATCAGCGCGTTGATCGTCATCGCATCGAGGGGACGTTCGTGCAGAGCCAGCTGCGCCGAATGAATGTAGCCGTAGGCTCGCGCCAAGTCGTCGCGCATGAACGCGATCGCCGCGCGCAGACAGATAGCGACGGTCACCAGCCGCAACTGGGTGCGGCGCAGCACCATGGCCTCGACGGCTGTCAGCGTCTGTTCGGCAAGCGGCAAATTTCCGGCGCGCACCGCGGATTCGCCCTCGATGAGGATCGCCGCAATCGTCCGCATCTCGTCGCCTTTGGCGGCTCGTCGCGCGTCGCCGGCCAGCGCGCTACACTCCGAGGCGTCGCCGCGATGCAGCGCGCGTATATACCGGGTGTAAAGGAGATCGAAGGCGAGGCCCTCGCGATTTTCGACGATCGCGTCGGACATGCCGTCGCGCACCGCATCCAAGAGCGCTTCGCCGGCGCGCGGGTTACCGAAGATGTAACAGGCGCGCGCAATTTTAATGAGGACGCGCAGCCGCTCGGTGCCGTAAAACCGGTCGAGCACGTCGTTACCGAAGAACTCGCCGGCATTGAGCAGCACCTCGACGCGTTCCATCGTAACGTGTCCGGCAGCAGGAGCGGCGATCGCGTAGACCTGGCTGGCTGCTGCGGGATCGGTCTCGCCGAGAAGCCGCGCCAGCTCCTCCATGGGATTCTTGATTGCGTCGTGAGGTCGTCCCAGGCGATTGGCGTGTGCTGCGAGCGCTACGATAGCCTCTCGGCGGTAACGGAAGAACTGACGCGGCGAAACGCCCATCTCCGAGGCGGCCGCCACGAGGGTCTCGTTGGCCTGGACGTCGCAGGTTTGGATCAGCTCGAAAAGGCGTTTGCCCACCAACCCGCCGTTAACGAAGGTATCGGCGATAAACCGCAGCGACGAATCATACGGATTCTCGATGGCGTAGATGTCGCAAAGAAATCGGGCCAACGGTTCCATCGCCAGCGTGTGCGGACGCCGCAGGCCACGGAGCAAGCGACGCACTTCGCGTTCGCCCCACTCCCGCCGCGGCGTCGCCGCGGTAACGGGCCCTACCGTTTGGATCTCCGGAGCCATCTCTTTCATGAAAGCACCTCGAGCCGTCTCCCGTCCTCAGGCGCCCCTCAAAATTGAGGCGCGATGTGTCATAAACGCGTCACCCGGAAGTGAATGCGCCCGACCCGGTCGAGAGTAGTGATTAATATGAGGATAATTGCATTGCTCTTTGCCGCGTTGCTCGCATCGGCGCCGGCACTCGCGCAGGATCACGCCCATGCGCACCAAGCGGCGGCCACGGTGGCCGGATCCACGACCGTGCCGTTCCGGCTTTACGGCAATCACATTTACGTCAAGGCGACGGTCGATGGAAAGGCTTACGCATTCGTCTTTGACACCGGCGGCGCGGCTTCGCTCTCGAGCATAGCCGAGAAGCAGCTGAACTTGCCGATCGTCGCTACGGCCCAGATTTCGGGTACCGGAAACTCGGCCGAGACGATGGGGGTCGTCGTTCCGACGGTTGCGTCGCTCGGCGACGCGAGGCTTGATAAGGGATATTTTCTCGTGCTCCCAGCCGCCATCGACCTCGGCAGTCCTTACGAAGGCCTGGCGTTCGGCGGCATATTGGGACGCGAGTTTTTCGCGCGGCAGATCGTCACGATCGATTACGCTCACAAAACGCTTACGCTGGCCAATCCGCAAGTGTTTCGCATCGACCCCAACGCAACGGCGCTGCCCTTGACCCTGCGCAGCGGGGTCTTTCCAAACGTGCGGGCAGCCGTCGACGGCATCGAGGGCAGCTTTGACATCGATGCGGGGTCGCCGCAGGCGCTGATGCTTTCCGAGCGTTTCGCGAGCGCCAACGGACTCGTGGCCAAGATGCCGCGCACCGTCGAGGCGACGGCCGGCCGTGGGGTCGGTGGCCTTATGACCGGCGTCGCCGGACGCGTCAATACGTTAAGCCTCGGGGGCGCGGTGCTTACCGATCCCGTCGCCTACATCGTTCACGCTACCGGTGGCGTCTTTTCCGCCCCGGATCTCGACGGTAATATTGGCGCCGACATCCTGCGCCGGTTTACCGTGACGATCGACGTTCCCGATAAGAGGCTTTTTTTGCTAAAAAACGATCAATTCGGCGCGCCCTTTACGTTCACGCGGACCGGCATCGCGACCAACCACGTCGCCGGCGCGACGATCGTAGCGTCGGTCATTCCCGATTCGCCTGCCCAGCAAGCGGGAATACGGCGGGGCGATACGCTCGTCGCGATTGGCGGCCGGTCCGCCGCGACGCTGAGTCCCGATCAGATCAAAGATTATTGGACGATGCCGGCCGGAACGACCCTCCGCGTCACCGTAAGCCGCGGAGGCAAGCCGTTTGACGTCGACCTAACGTTGCGCGACCTGCTCTAACGCGTCGAGGCGAGCGTTGCCGCATACCAGCGTTCGAGATCGTCGTGGTAACGCTGCAGCGCGCGTTCGTTGGCGTAGATAAGGTGACCCGATTCGTAGAAGCCGAACGCGATGTGACGGCGCAACGACGGTTCCAGGTTGAGATGGTCGAGCGTATAGATCGTGGCTTGGAAGGGCGTCACCATGTCAAAGTACCCGTTTGCCGAAAAGACTCGCAGCGAGGGGTTGGCGACCATCGCCAGCGCCAGGTCGCCGGCCGTATCCATCGGCAGTGCTCCATTGTGGCGGAAGTCCCAGCCGCCGGCCGTCTGAATCTGTGCGTACGCCCCGGCGCGGTAGAGCACCGACGGATTGTAGTGAAGGGTGGTGCGCAGATAGACGTTTTGGAGCGCGAAATACGGCGGTCCGGTCAGCTGATTGGTCGGATCGACGGCGGGAAACTCTTGGGCGCGATCGAGCGTCGATAACTCAACTTGGGCGTCGTAGACACCCTGGACGCGCCCGACTTTACGCCGAAGCTCGGCGACGTAACGGAAACCCAAGATGCGCAGCTCCGCATTGGAAATGTAGGCCTCCGAAAGTCCGGTGTAGCGCGCAAGCTTGCGCACGATCTCGGCGCGCCGCTGGGCAGGAAGCTTCGAGCCCATGGCCAGCGCTTCGCGATACTCGCCCATCGCAAAGCTCGACGCCTCGCCCACGAACGCGGCCAGCGTCGACGGCGGCTGCGCCACCATATGGTAGTGGTAGGCCGTCGCGGCCAGCGTCGGGAGCCAAAAGGCGTATTGCCAGTCGTCGGTGTCGGCGCCACCGGCATCGTACGGCGTTGCCAGCGATGCGTCGAGCAACGAAGACTGAAGCACGATCCCGTTGATGCCGACGTTGGCGTTCTGTAGATAGTTGGAAAGCAGCGCGGAGCGCGCGGTGCCATACGATTCGCCGAAGAGAAACTTGGGAGAGTTCCAACGCCCGAACGCGTTGAGATAGCGCTCGATGAACTGGCCGAACGCCGCCGTGTCGCCGTCGGTGCTGAAATATTTTTTAACGTCGGCTCCCGGAGCGATGCGCCCGAAACCGCTATCGGCAATATCCACGAAAACCAAATCGGTCACGTCGAGCAGGGTCTGCCGATTGGGGACGAGCCGGAACGGCGCGGCGCCGGTCGGGGGCCCGCTGGTGACAACCCGGACGGGCCCGAAGGAGCCCATGCGCAACCATATGGTCGAGCTGCCCGGGCCGCCGTTGTACAAGAAGGTGATCGGGCGCTTTGCCGGCGACGCTCCGTCGAGGGTAAACGCCGTGTAGAACATCGTCGCGGCGACTTTATCTTTGTCGTCCCGAATGCCGATCGTCCCGGCGCGTGCGGTATATGTCAGGCTTTTACCGTGCAAGAGCATCGCGTGGTGCGTTATCGCGTCCGCATACGGCTTGGGCGCCGCTGCCGCCGGCGCGGATATCGGAAGAACGGCTGCGGTAAGCGCCACGATGGCTGCCGCAAGAATGCGCCACATGCTATTAAGCTCCCAGCGTCTGGGCGTACCATCGCTCGAGGTCGGCGTGCAGCTGCTTGCGCGCCGCATCTTCGATGTAGATCATGTGACCCGAGCGATAGAACCCTTCGGTGATATTGGCACGGAGCGACGGGTCGATCGTGAGATGGTCGAGCGAGTAGACTGTCTCGTAGAAAGGCGTCGCAAAATCGTAGTATCCGCCGGCGTTAAAAACCCGCAGGTACGGGTTGAACGTCATGGCGTCGGAAAGATCCGGCTCGACGTTGGTATTCTGCACGCCGTTGTGCCGTACGTCCCAGCCGTCTGGGTAGGCGCCGATAATCGCATAAGCGTTGGGACGATACAAGAGCGTCGTCCGGTAAGCCAGGTTATCGCGGAGATACTGGTTGATGGCCGCGGTGAAGGGCGCGGCAATTGCCGCAGTAGCCGGATCCCACGGCTGCGCATCGGCTAAGCGGTCAACAGCCTGAGCGCGAAAGCGCGCGTCGAGCCGGCCGAGCAGGGTGCCGCGCTCCAAAAAAAGGCGGTTTTCGAAACGCGAGTAGGGCACGCGCAAGTTGTTGTTGCGGATCTCGCGTTCCGAGAGCCCGGTCAACTGATGAAGCTCGCGCGCGACGTTCGCATACTCGCCGGCACCAAGCCTTCCGCCCTTTGCTAGAGCGTTTGCATACGCACCCATGGCAAACCGCTCGCTCCGGTCGATTACGCCTTCCAAGCTCTGTCCCGAGACCGGCAACGCGTTGTGATACCATGCCGCGGCCGTCTCGGTCGGGAGGTAGAGGACGTACGGCCAGTCGTTACCGCCCACGGCGTTGGAGTCGATGCCGAAGTTGAGAATCGTCGACTGCATGACGATCCCGTTGATGGCTACATTGTCGTTGAGCTGCAAGGCATCGGCGAGCGCGGCAGAGCGTGTCGTTCCGTAGCTCTCGCCGTACAGGAACTTGGGCGAGTTCCAACGGTCGAACGTCGTGAGGTAGCGTACGACGAACTGCTCGAATGCGGTAACGTCCTTGTCAACACCAAAGAAGTCTCCGGGCTTTCCGGCGCCGGTGATGCGGCTATAGCCGGTTTCCGGCGCGTCGATGAAGACGAGATCGGTCGCGTCGAGGATCGTCTCGGTATTCGGCACGATACGATACGGCGCGGGGCGCGTCGCCGCGCCGTTACCGACCTCGACGCGCGCCGGCCCGAAGGAGCCCATGTGCAACCAGAGGGTCGCGCTTCCAGGGCCGCCGTTGTAGACGAACGTCACCGGCCGCAAGGCCGGCGGCATGCCGTCGAGCATGTAGGCGACGTAGAAGATGTCCGCCGTAGGCTTCTCGTCGCCGTTGCGGAGCGTGATCGTGCCGGCCCGTGCGGTATACGAAAGCGTTCTGGAGCCGAGCGCCAGCGTATGGTGCGTTATCGCATCGGCAGCCGGGCTCGAGGAGGCTGCTTCGGGCGCGGGTGATGGCGCGGGTGCCGCGGCCAGCAATGCGCCGCCGAGCATCCCAACAAGCACGTTGCGGATTCTATTCACGTCGTTGCTCTGAGCTCGTCGAGCAGCTGTGTCTCACGTTCGGCGGTGATGCCGGCGCGCAGCGCGACGGCCCGATCGCGCGTCGCGTCCCACTCCCACGTACGCGCGATCGTGTCGCTCAAGGGGCGATACTCGAGCCCGGCCTCGATGGCATGCGCCGACGAGATCGAGTCCCAGCCTCCGGCCTCGGTATCGGGAATCCAGAGAGGCATCTCCATCCAGGGCTCGACACCCCGCCCGAGCAGAAAATCTTGCGATGCCCAAACGAACTCGGCATCGGAGTTCAGGGTCGTGCGGCAGGCGTTCAGAAACGTCCCAAAGGTCAACGCTTCGAGCGGCCCGGTTGCGTTGAACGTTCCCGCGCGTCCGCCCTCGAGCATCGCAACGATCCACTCGGCCAAATCGCGCCCGTCAATGAACTGGATTTCGCGATTCGGTAATCCGGGCGTAAGCACGGCTCCGCCGTCACCGGCCCGGCGAACCCAATACGTGAAGCGATCGCTTGGATCGTAGGGACCAACGATAAGCCCGGGACGGACGATCAACGTTCGCGCGCCGAAATACTCCATCGCCGTCGCTTCACAGAGCGCCTTGAGCGGGCCGTAGGTCTCCATCGTCATCTCGCCGGCGTTCGGATCGCCGTTGTCCCATAGCGCCGCCGACTCGTCGGCACCGGCAGGAAAGCCGTCGCGATACGCGCTTACACTTGAAATAAACGCATAAACGGCATCGGGACTTTGCGAGCGCACGTGCGCGCACGAGGTCGCGACGTCGCGAGGCAGATAACCGCTGGTATCGACGACGGCGTCGTATTTTCCCGAAAGACGCTCGATGTCCGCGGTGCGGTCACCAAAAACGTTCGTCGCGCCGGGTAGCCCCTCGGGCATCGCGCGTCCGCGATGGAAGACGGTGACGCGATGGCCCAGCATCAGGGCGTACTCGGCGATGTGGCGTCCCAGAAAGCGCGTGCCGCCGATGATCAAGAGATGCATTCTCAAGAGCATCGCCGCAAGCGCTTCGCGCTCCTATCTCAGTTACGTGCTACAACGCCGGATGGCACAAATCCGTCACCTGTGCAAACGGCCTAATGCGCGTTCGGCGCGCGGCTTACGGTCGATCCAAAGAGATCGATCGGAAGGCCTCGGATCGTTAGGTTAGGTTCGCCGCCCTGGGGATAGCTCCAAAAGCCGACCCTACCTTTTTGAAAATCGGGACCGATCACGTTGTTGCCGTCAATCCAAAATTGGAAGACTAGGCCGGCGTCTCGCAGCGGCGTAGTCACGACAAGCGTCGCGTTGCTCCCGCTGATGGCGAAACGGTCGATGACCGAAGCGTGACCGACGGCCAGATAGTGCCCGTCCCATTGGATGCCGGCCGCCTGTTTAAAGTGCTCGTTTATCGGAAGGATTGTAAACGCGCCGCCCGGGGAGAGCTGCCAAATCTTTTCAATCGGTGGCGACGCGGCGAGGCCGGAGAAGAAGAGAATCCCGCGGTTGTCATAGCCGCACAGATACGGATAGACGAGATTAGGAT
>CAZMPP010000141.1:3974-7079 GCA_964568035.1 uncultured bacterium | reverse complement strand
GCGGCAAAGTCGTCAAGGAAAAGTATGGCTCGGACTTTTACGAAGAGATCGGTCATAAGGGCGGTCAGAAAGTCAAGAAACTGATCGCCGAGGCGAAGAAAAAGCTTAACGAAAAGAGCTGAGACGCTGCCGTCAGTGGTGCACGTCGACCCTTCCGCTAACTTTCCCCAAGTGGATCGTTTCGTCGTCGAAGTTGACGGATATCCCGTCGATGCGCAGCGTCTGTCCGCCGGTATGGATGTAACTTGGATGGTCCATCCGGAGCGTCTTCGCATCGTTAGTCCACGTCACGAGATCGGTATCGAAGGATCGATGTTGCGGGTCATCGATCCGTTCGATGTGCACCTTCCCCACCGCGGTAAAGTCGAGCGTTTGAACGTTCAGCTTTACGTGCTGCGCCGAAACGCGCAGGTACGGCTTGCCCTTGCGAAAGACGATGCCGTTTCGAACCCCGTCGACGGTTCCGCTCATTCCATCCGCCGCGAGCCGCGCGTGATCGTAATCGAAGCTCCACGACTTTGTCGCGATGTGATTGTTCATCACGTGCCCGCCGCGTAAGTCGATCGGAATCTGGCTCGGCGGCGACGGCGGGGCGCCTCCGCCGGCTAAAAGTATCTCTACGATAACGTAAATCCCGGCTAGCACCGACGCGCCGATGCCGATGCGCTTCCAGAGACGCCGGTTACGCACGGCGCCGGATGATTCGCCGCGTTTCGCTCGCGGTTAGAAAGAAGAACGCGTAAAGGATAATGAGTGCCGCGGCGACTGCCGTGGGACCGATCTTGGAAAAAAACGTAGGGACCCGTTGTCCGACGCGCCCGGAAACGACCGTGCGCCGGTCGAGCGCGCTACGAGCCTGCCACGAGCCGTCGGGAGCGATCACGCCGCTAATGCCGGTGGCCGCCGCGCGAACGACGTACGCGCCGGTTTCGATGGCCCGCAACTGGGCGATCTGCGCGTGCATGTACGGCCCGGAAGTCTTTCCGAACCAGGCGTCGTCGGTGCTGATTACCAAAAGATCCGCGCCTTTTTGCACCTGCGCGTAGGCCAGATCGGCAAAGGCCGATTCCCAGCAGATAAGGGGCGCAATCGTCAGCTGACCGGCCTTATAGACGCCGTCCTCCTGTCCCGGGGTCAGGCCGCCGTTGAGCGCACCGATATAGGGCAACCACGACAGAAAGGCCCGTCCGGGAAACCATTCGGCAAACGGCACGAGCTGTCGCTTATTATAGACGGCGAACGTTCCGTCGGGCTGGAATACGTACAGCGAGTTGTAGAGCGCGGCGGGGCCGCCCGCCAGGCTGCCGGCAACGATCGTCGCGCGGGCGGTGCGCGCCAAACTCCTGAAGCGTCCGAGCAGTAAGGGCGACATGTCGAGCTGCGTCGTGATCACCGTCTCCGGCCAAACGATGATCCGCGGGTGCCCGGCGCTTGCGGCCTTTGTCATCGACGTATAACGTTTTACGGCTAGATTGAGCGAGCTCCATTTGAACGATTGTGCGATGTTGCCTTGGATGGCAGCGACGCGAATCGTCGGCGGCGGAAGCGTCCTCGCCGGCCATGCGTACCACGCCGCACCGCTCGCGAGTCCTATGGCCGCGATGGCAACGACGAGCGGGACGAAGGTGCGCCGCCGCAACGCATCGGCGAGATACGCGCCAAACGCGCAGAGGATAAAGGTCACGCCGTACGTGCCGGCATAGGCGGCAACCGCGCGCAGCGGCGATTCGGCCTGCGTATAACCCAGCTGATCGAAGGGAGCCGCGAGCGGGCCGATGGAGCGTAACCACTCGCAGATCGTGAACGCGGCCGCGGCGCCGAGCGGGGCGACACTGGGATGCATGCGAGCGTATGCCACCGCAGCAAGCGCGCCGGCCAGTGCAAAGAACGGAGCTTCGATCAGCGCCGGACCCAACGCTAAGAAAGGTCCAAAGATGCCGATGTAATGTCCTACTGTATGGCCTACCCAAGCGAAGTCCAGCGCAAAGAAAACGATGCCGGCAAGCCATCCCAGGAGCGCTGCGTACTTCCAGGAGGCCTCCTGCCACAACCAGAAAAGCGCAGCAGCACCGAATGGCACGAGCCACGCGGCACCGACCTTTGGGAATGCCGCCGCTAATGCGACGGCTGCGCCCGCTGCGATACCTGCATCACGCACGGGCATCGAGGAGAGCATGATTCGCAAATCGAGTTTCGGCTTTATAATCGTACTAGTAACCGCGTTCATCGTCGTGGCGTGCGGGCGTCAAGTCACGCCGAATCCTCCAGGCTTAGGAGCGGGCGGCGCTCCTCCAGGCTTTATTGCGGTACACTTTGACACGACGTCGACGTTCAACTTCAAAAACTATCAATATATGATCGTGTTCAATACCGACGGCACGGGAATAACGCCGTCGACCGACACGTTGCAAACCAACTGGGCGGGTTATTCGTTTGCACTAATCGCGTTAGGCCGCGGCGCCGCAGCATATGCCGAACCCGTGCAATTTCTGAGAAACCAGAACCCGCACATACCCCCCGCGTGGCTTCCCCTCGGCACGACCCCTAATACGTTTACCTTCAATCCCAACAGCAACGGCGGGGGCAACGAGTTTTCGCTGCTCGTTCAAAAGCGGGTTTTTCAGGGGGCTTCACCCGGCCCGTCTCCCACGCCGATAGCAAATGTTTGGACGTTTAACGCCTTTACGACGCAGGCCAGCGGCGGGGGCCAGTTCACCTTCTTCGATTCGCTAGGCCCCGGCGGTCCGGTCGATCCGCAGTTTGTGTCGCCGAGAATCTGCATGACCGAGCCGTTCGACAATACCTATTACGCGTACGACCAGCAAGTCAACGATCCCGCGGCCGAAATCGTCAGCGTCGAAATCTCCAACAATCCGATCGCGCCGACACCCTGCGGTAAATGATGCACGAAGCGCCGGTCGAGTGCAGCTACGATCCGTGTAACTGTTCGGTCGTCGGACCCGCGGAAGGCGGAGAAACCTATTGCAGTCCCTTCTGCAGCAACGCCTCGGATCAATCCCTCGAATCGGACTTTTGTGCGTGCGGCCATCCGCCGTGCGACGAACCGTAACTTACTAGAGGCTCAGAAGTTAAAGGTACTCGGAA